>JAFGNC010000241.1 GCA_016927175.1 Gammaproteobacteria bacterium
CACGAGGATCAGCCCGCGGTTCGAGCGGCCGAGCTCATGCACGGACTCCGGCATGTTCAGCTCCTCGAGCGTCAGCGCCTTCGACGGTATGCCGCGGAACACCGCGCCGATCCCGTTCAGGTGCCGGAATACGTTGACGCGGAAGCGCGCGACGTCCGGGATGAAATGGGCGAAATCGGCCGCGTCATGGGCGTTGAACTGCTCGAGTGACTGCGGGCTCATCAGCGCCGACAGCTCGACTCGGAGCTCTTCCGGATCGAGGGGCTGATTCTCGAGCGTGATCAGATCGCCGTTCACGCGCATCCGCGGCGGGTCGCCCGCGATCACGTGCAGGTCGGAGCCTTTGCGCAGGTGCATGCTGCGCAGAAAGTCGTCGATCATCGGCACGGCGCGATTCCCCCGCTCACATTACCGTCGTCGACGTGGGCAGCACGGTCGTATCCGTCACGAAGCGCTCGAACTTCTTGCGGTCGACGGCGAAGCGGTAGGCGTCGTCGGCGTCGATCTCGCGTTTCGCGATCGCATCGAGCAGGGCCTGATCCATCAGCTGCATGCCGGCTTCTCTGCCCGTCTGCAGCTGCGCCGGGATCTGGTGCGTCTGCTCCGTCATGATCAGCTTCGCGATCGCCCGGTTCATGACCATGACCTCGACGATCGCGCGGCGGCCGCGCCCGTCCGGCGTCTTGACGAGGTTCTGCGTCACGACGGCGTGCAGGCTGTGCGCGAGGAAGCTCTTCGTCTGCTCGCGCTGCTCCGTCGGCAGAGCGTCGATGATGCGGTCGACGGACTTGACTGCGCTGGTCGTGTGCAGCGTGCCGAGCACGAGGTGGCCGGTTTCGGCCGCCGTCATCGCCATGCTGATCGTCTCGCCGTCGCGCAGCTCGCCGACCAGGATCACGTCCGGGTCCTCGCGCAGCGCGGCGCGCACGCCGTCGGCGAAGCTGTGGATGTGGGTGCCGAGCTCGCGCTGGATGACCTGCGAGCGCTTGCTCGGGTGGATGAACTCGATCGGATCCTCGAGGCTGATGATATTGAGGCTGCGTGTCGTGTTCAGGTGGTCGATCATCGCGGCCAGAGTCGTCGACTTGCCGGTGCCCGTCGATCCCGTCACGAGCACCATGCCCTGATGCAGATCGCAGAAGCGCGTGATGATCGGCGGAAGGTTCAGGCTCTCGAGCGACGGGATCTGCGCCGGAATGTTGCGGAACGTCGCGCCGACGCCGGTGGCCTTGCGGAACAGGTTCACGCGAAAGCGGCCGCCGTCCTCGGTCACGTACGAGAAGTCGAGGTCGTGACCCTGGCGAAAGCGCGCCCTCTGGGAATCGGTCAGGATCTCGTCCACGTAACCCTCGAGCTCCGCGTCGCCGAGATCGCGGAACTTGATCGGCATCAGGTCGCCGTGCAGCCGGAGCATCGGCGGCACGCCGACGGCGAGGTGGACGTCGGAGCAGCCCTGGGCAAGGCCGAGCTTCAGGAAGGCATCGATACGCGCCATTGCGTGCCTCTGCTACAGCCGCTGCAGGACCGCGGTGAGAGCTTCGCGGAAAGCGTCCATCGACTCGTAGCGTTTCGCCTTTTCGACCGCCATGCACTTCGCGACGACGTCGGCGAGCTCGGGCGGAAGGTTGGGGTTCGCTTCGAGCAGCGGAGGAGCCTTGCCCTGCACGTGCTGATACATGACGGACATGTGGTCGCCGCGGCTGTACGGCGGAACGCCCGTCAGCATCTCGTACAGGATCACGCCGAGGCTGTAGATGTCGGCCCGCTCGTCGACCTTCTTGCCGAGGATCTGCTCGGGGGCCATGTACTTCGGGGAGCCGATCACGTAGCCGGTCTTCGTCAGCTGCGTGTCGCCGCTCTTCGCGGCGGCCGCGACGCCGAAGTCCACGATCTTCAAGAGCCCCTTGTCGTTGATCAGTATGTTCGCCGGCTTCAGGTCCCGATGGATGATGCCCTGCTGATGCGCGATCTGCATGCCCGTGCAGATGTCTATCGCGTAGCCGACGGCCTTCTTCGGCGTCATCGGCTTCTCCTTGGCGATCTCGGCGCCGAGCGTGTGGGACGGGAAGTACTCCATCGAGATCGCATAGCCGCCGCCGACGTACAGGAAGTCGTAGATTCGGATCACGTTCTTGTGCGTGATCCGCCGCGAGTAGCGCAGCTCGTGGACGAAGCGCTTCATCATCTCTTCGTCCGACGCGACGTTCGGGTTCAGGAACTTCAGGATCAAGCGCTCCTCGACGACGGTGTCCTCGACGAGCAGCACCGTACCGAAAGCGCCTTTGCCGATCTTCTGAACGAACTTGTAGCGCCCCTCGATCATGTCGCCCGGCTCGAGCGTGCTGATGTCGAGCGTCTGCGCCTCCGGCGTGGACGGGGCGACGTCCGCGCCTTCGATCAGCAGCGTCCGCGCCGTGGCTTCCGAGGTCGGAGGCGGGGGCGCCGCCGCGGTCCTCCTGGCCGTCGTCGGTGCGGGTGTCGGGGTCGGCGTCGCGCTCGCGCTCTGACTCATCGTCGGCGTGATGCCGAGCGTGCCGGTCGCCGCGAACTGACCGCTGGCGCGGCCCTGCAGCTGCTGGATGGCCTTCGCCGCCGCCCGAGCGATGGTGTCGTCGGCGCCGGCGGCGCCCTGCTGGATGTGCGCCTGCGCGACGTCGTTGTACTGCTCGGCCCCAAGGCTCGAGACGGCTTCTATCGCCGCGAGCTTGACGTCCTTCTCGGGCCGCTTCAGGAACGGCAGGATCTTGCCGAGCACCTGATGGTCGCCGAGCTTGCCGATCGCCCGCAGCGCGACGGGCACGGAGCGATCGTTGCGGGCGAGCATCTTGAGCAGCGCCGGCAGCGCTTTGGCGCTGCCGATTTCGGCCAGCGCGTCGGCTGCGCGCTCGCTGACCCACCAGTCCTGGTCCTGCGTCGCGAGGATCAGCTTGTCCACCGCGCGCTTGTCCTTGCACGTATTCAGGATCTCGACGGCGGCGCGCCGGATGTTCTCGTCCCGATCCTTGATCAGATCGAGCACGGCGTCGACGACCCGCGGCCCTCCGATGCGCCCGAGCGCATCCGACGCGCGGGAGCGGACCCACCAGTCCTCGTCCGCGACGGCCTCGAGCAGATACTTGATGCTGTCCGTCGTGCCGATCTCGTTCAGCACCTCGACCGCGGCGCGCCGGGACCACTCGTTCTCGGCCTTGAGCGCCGGTACGAGGTACCTGACCGTGTCCGGATCGTTGATCTCGATGATGACGTCGCGCGCCTTGTTCATGACGTCGATGTCAGGGTCGAGGAGGAGGCTGCAGACCAGCTGCGTGTCCACCTTGCTGCCCAGCCGCGTAACCGCGGCGAGCGCCGCCTGGCGGACCAGCTTGTTGCCGTCTTTGAGCTGCTCGGCGACGACGTCGTGGACCTCGGGCCGATCGAAGCGCGTCACGACGTTGATCAGGTGCATCTTCACGACCGGATCCTTGCCGTCCATGCGGTCGATCAGGTCCGGCACGAGGTCCTCCGTCGCGACCTCGTCGATCAGGCGGAACACGGCGGCTTTCTCGTTCGGCTGCAGGTAGTAGATCTGCCCGAGCAGCTGGCGCACGTTCAGCCGGTCCTTGTGCGCCGTCAGGATCTCGATGATCGCGGACTTGGAGTAATCGTCCTCGGCGAGCAGGTCGACGAGACGGTTGACGTTGTAGCGTTTGTTCGACGACAGCGCCCAGGCCGCGCCGGCGACCGTGCGGGGCTCCGGGTCCGCGAGCCCCCGGGCGATCAGGTGCAGCGTCTTGTCCGTCGTCAGCGAGTTCAGGATCTCGACGTACACGACCGTCTGGCGCCGGTCCGCGGAGGCCAGCGCTTCGAGGATCTTCGGAATCGCGCCTGTGCCGAGCCGACCGAGCTTCTCGAAGGCCTTTTTCGCAGCCGGAGACGCCGGATCGGCTTCGTCCTGAATCTGCGAAATAAGCCGATCAGCTTGAATTGCCGTAATAAAATTCATGAAGCCTGGTGAGCGCGTTCCAGGAGCTCGGTGCCTTTCGGTCGAGTTGTTCGGCCGGGAACCCTTGCCGGCGCGTCTAGACAGCCCCCACGACACGCACGAACCCGACATAACGGCGCCCGGTTGCGCCGAATTATGCCACATGGCCTCCGACAGAATGTAAACGGAGTCACAGCTTTGACGGCCTTGCGGGCGGGCGAGCGGAACGCTCCGCCGCGACGATCGACCCGCTGCTCGGCGGCGGTCGGTGCCGGTCGGCCGCGCGCTGAGGCTCCCACGGGCACGTGCCGGAGCCCTCTAGGGAAGCTTTGCACAGGGTCCGTGGCGGCGCGCTGCGGCGTTGAAAATCGCTTCGAAATGCTCACGTACTCCCGTGTACGCTGCGCTTTCGA
>JAFGNC010000242.1 GCA_016927175.1 Gammaproteobacteria bacterium
GCGGACGCCCCGAGCATGGCGGAAATGTCAGGGTCGACTTCCGGGTTCATCGACAGGACCGTTGCGATGACCTGCACCTCGCGCTGGAAGCCTTCCGGAAACAGCGGGCGTATCGGGCGGTCGATGAGCCGCGAGGTCAGTGTCTCTTTCTCGCTCGGTCGTCCCTCGCGCTTGAAGAACCCGCCGGGAATTCGCCCCGCGGCGTAGGTCTTCTCCTGATAGTTGACCGTGAGCGGAAAGAACTCGCGCCCTTCGACGTCCCTCTTCTCGCCGACCGCCGTGACGAGCACGACCGTATCCGACATGCTGACCATCACTGCGCCGTCCGCCTGCCGCGCGACGCCGCCGGTCTCGATCGTGACCTCATGGTCGCCGTACTTGAACGTTCTGCTGACTCTCACTCTGAATTCCTTGCTGGCATGACTAAGCGCGACTCGCGGCAACGCGAGACGCGGCATTGGGAAGGGTAGTTCCGAAAAAGCTCAGAGCCGGCAGAACCGGCTCCGAGCGAAAAACGGCAGGATTCAACGCCTCAACCCGAGGCGGCCGATCAACGTTTGATAACGGTTCTGGTCGGCCTTCTTCAGGTAATCGAGAAGCTTGCGGCGCTGATTGACCATCCTCAGCAAGCCGCGCCGTGAATGATGGTCTTTGTGGTGGCCGTCGAAATGCTGGGACAGCTGGCTGATCCTCGCCGACAGCAGCGCCACCTGAACTTCAGGCGACCCCGTGTCCGAAGCGTCCCGTTGATACTCTGCGATGATTTCGGATTTCTGTTCCGCGTTAAGAGCCATGCTCACTTTCTCCAGGACGACCCTCTCCGGTCGGCCCCTCTCCTTTAATATGCCGTGTCCGTGAAGCCGGCTATTTTACCCACACAACCCTCGGCACTCCAAGCGCCTGGCGCTACAGGAACAGCCGGCGCGATACGAGCTCGCCGTGCGGCAGGACCTCGCCTATACCGAGAAAGCCCGCCCCCGCCGCGTCGAGCCTGACGCGGCCGCGAGGCCAGCTGCCGTCGGCCGGAACGCTTTGCCCGTGGGCAAGCCTCGCCGCCTGCGCCGCGTCGAGGTCGACGCGCGGCCAGCCCTCGAGCGGGCTGTCGACCGGCAGCAACAGCGCGTCGAGCGCTGCATTGCCGCTCTCCGCCGCCCGCTCGATCGCCTCGAGCGTCACCATTGCGTCCGGGTCGAACGGCTCGACGGCCAGCCGGCGCAGCCGCGTAACGTGGCCGAGCGTGCCGAGCGCCTCCGCGACGTCCTCGACCAGCGTGCGCACATACGTGCCTTTCGAGCACGTGACCTCGAAGCTGAGCTCCGGAAACTCGTACGCCGTCAGCTCGATCTCGTCGATCCGGATGGGCCGCGCCTCCCGCTCGACGTCGATCCCCCGGCGCGCGAGCTCGTAAAGCGGCCGCCCGCCGCGCTTCAGCGCGGAATACATCGGCGGGATCTGCTCGCTTTCGCCGAGGAACGACTTCAGCACGTCGCGGAGACGCCCGGTATCCGGCGGCGGCGCCGCGGCTCGCTGCACGATCTCGCCGTCGGCGTCGCCCGTGTCCGTCGACGCACCGAGCGCGGCCGTGACGGCGTAGGTCTTGCGGGCGTCGAGCAGGTATCCCGACAGCTTGGTCGCCGCGCCTAGGCAGATCGGCAGCATCCCCGTGGCAAGGGGATCCAGGCTGCCCGTGTGCCCCGCCTTGGCGGCGTCGTACAGGCGTTTGACGCGCTGCAGCGCGTGGTTCGACGTAATGCCGCCCGGCTTGTCGAGCAGCAGGATTCCGTCGACCGCGCGGCCGCGTGCTCTCTTTCTGGCCATGCCCGAAATCGTGATGGATCGACGGACCCGGAGGGCCGGTCAGTCTCTGCGGCCGTCGTCCGGTTCGCCGTCCGCGCCCTCGGGGCGGTCATCCGGGTCGGGCGCCTCGCCCGAGCGCTCCCCGGCGCCGAGCTCGTCCAGCAGGCGGCTCAGCTCGAGGCCGCGTTTGGCGCTCGTGTCGCGGATGAAGTGCAGCTCCGGCACGCGCCGCAGCCGTAACGCCTGCCCGACCCGGGAACGCAGGAAGCCCGTCGCGCTCGCGAACGCCTGCTGTGCCTCGGTCGCGTCCTCGTCCGGGTACAGGGTGCCGTAGTAGACCTTCGCGACGCCCAGATCGCCGCTCAGCTCGACGTCGTTGACGGTCACGCCGTCGAGCCGTGGATCCTTGACCTCCACCCGCAGCAGCTCGTTCAGCAGGCGCTGTATCTCCGCGCCGACACGCTGCTTTCTGGTGAACTCACGCGGCATGGCATCGCCGAATCACTGAATCGTACGCGCGACTTCTGTGCGCTCGTAGCACTCGATCTGATCACCCACCTTGACGTCATTGTAGTTCTTGACGCCGATGCCGCACTCGGTGCCCGCACGGACTTCGGTGACGTCGTCCTTGAAGCGGCGCAGCGATTCCAGCTGACCCTCGAATATCACCACGTTGTCGCGCAGCACGCGTATCGGATTGCTGCGGCGGACGTATCCGTCTACGACCATGCAGCCCGCAATGTTGCCGAGCTTCGGCGAGCGGAACACCTCCCGCACCTCGGCGAGCCCGACGATCTGCTCGCGTACTTCCGGCGCCATCAGGCCGCTGACGGCCGCCTTGATGTCGTCGATCGCCTCGTAGATGACGCTGTAGTAGCGCACGTCGACGCCCGTGTCCTTGATCGCGTTGCGCGCTCCCGCGTCCGCGCGGACGTTGAAGCCGATCACGATGGCGCTCGACGTCGCCGCGAGCTGCACGTCCGACTCCGTGATGCCGCCGACGCCCGAGCCGATCACCGTGACCTTGACGCCTTCGCCGGAAATCTTCTGCAGCGCGTCCTTCAGCGCCTCGGCGCTGCCGTGCACGTCCGCCTTGATCACGAGGTTGACGCTGACGCTGCCCGTCTCGCGCATCTGCGTGAAGATGTCGTCGAGCTTCGCGGACTGCTGCTGGGCGAGCTTTACGTCGCGCTCGCGGCCCTGCCTGAACTCGGCGACCTCGCGCGCCTTGCGCTCGTCAGGGACGACCAGGACGTCGTCGCCCGCGGACGGAGTCCCCGACAGGCCGAGCACGACCACCGGCGTCGACGGCCCCGCCGTCTTGATCGGCTCGCCGGTCTCGTCGAACATCGCGCGGATTCGGCCGTACTCCTGGCCGGCCAGCAGGATGTCGCCGACCTGAAGGGTGCCCTTGTTGACCAGCACCGTGGCGACGGCGCCGCGGCCTCGCTCGAGGCTGCCTTCGATGACGACGCCCGCAGCCGGTCCCGTCGGAACCGCCTTCAGGTCCAGCAGCTCGGCCTGCAGCAGGATCGCGTCGAGAAGCTCCTCGATGCCCTGACCGGTATGCGCCGAGACACTGACGAACAGCGTGTCCCCGCCCCATGCCTCGGGCAGCACGTCCTGCTGCGACAGCTCGTTGCGCACGCGATCGGGATCCGCGTCCTCGCGGTCGATCTTGTTGATCGCGACGACGAGCGGCACGCCTGCCGCGCGCGCGTGCTGAATGGCCTCGATCGTCTGCGGCATCACACCGTCGTCGGCCGCTACCACGAGCACGACGATGTCCGTGACCTGCGCTCCGCGCGCCCGCATCGCCGTGAACGCGGCGTGGCCGGGCGTGTCGAGGAACGTGACCTGCCCCTTGGGCGTCTCCACGTGATAAGCGCCGACGTGCTGCGTGATGCCGCCGGCTTCGCCCGACGCGACGCGCGTGCGGCGAATGTAGTCGAGCAGCGACGTCTTGCCGTGGTCGACGTGACCCATGACCGTGACGACGGGCGAACGCGTGACGGCGTCGCCCTCCGCTTCGCCGACAGACTCGAGCAGCTCGTCCTCGAGCGCGGTCTCCTTCAGCGGCTTGGCCGTGTGGCCCATCTCCTCGACGAGCAGCGTCGCCGTGTCCTGATCGAGCGCCTGGTTGATCGTGACCATCATGCCCATGCGCATCAGCGCCTTGATCAACTCGCTCGACTTGATCGCCATGCGCTGCGCGAGCTCGGCGACCGTGATCGTCGTCGGAATCTCGACCTCGCGAACGACCGGCGCCGTCGGCCGCTCGAAGCCGTGCTGCGAATCGACGCTGACGTGCACCGAGCGCCGCCGCGCGGGTCTCTTCTTGCGCCGCCGGCCGGCCATGCCGTCCGCGACGTGTAGCGTATGGTCGGGGCCGGTCTTGCCGCGCTTCGCCGCCTGTGCCTGGCGCAGGCGTTCCTGTTCCGCGGCGCGCTGCTTCGCCTCGCGCTCCTTCTGGCTCTTCTCCTCGGCCGCGCGCTTCGCCTGTTCCTCGCGCTGGCGGGCGGCGGCGTCCTCTTCGGCCTGGCGCTTGCGGGTCTCTTCTTCCTCGGCCTCGCGGCGCGCCGCGCTTTCGCGCTCCTCTTCGGCGCGGCGAGCTTCCTCTTTCGCCCGCTCCTCGGCTTCGAGACGCTCGCGCTGGACGCGCTCCACCTCCTCGCGCTTCGCATCCTCGGCGCGGCGCTGCGCATCCAGCTCTTCCTGCTGCTTGCGCGCCTGCTCCTCGAGCACGTCCCGCTTGATGTACGTTCGCTTGCTGCGTACTTCGACGTTGATCGTGCGCGCGCGCCCCTGGCCGCCCGCGAGCCGCAGCTCGCTCTGGGACTTTCGCTTCAACGTGATGCGCCGGGGAGCCGCGGCGGACGGATCCTTGCGCCCGTGCGTGCGCCGCAAGTGCGTCAGCAGCTCGAGCTTCGCGTCTTCGCTGATCTTGTCCCCAGCGCCGGAGACCTTGATGCCCGCCTCGTCGAGCTGCACGAGCAAGCGCTCGACAGGCACTTTCAGCACTTCGGCAAACTCCGTGACCGTTACTTCCGCCATTCCACTCTTCTCCTCGGTCTTAAGCCTGCTGCTCGTCGAACCAGTGCGCGCGCGCAGCCATGATCAGCTTCGCGGCACGCTCCGGGTCGAGCGATTCGATGCCGTCGAGATCGTCGACGGCCTGCTCGGCCAGGTCCTCGCGCGTGACGATGCCCCGACTCGCGAGCTCGTAAGCAAGCTCTCTGTCCATTCCTTCCAGCTCCAGCAGATCCTCGGCCGGCTCCGCCTGGTCGATGACCTCCTCGCTGACGATGGCCTGCGTGATCAGCACGTCGCGCGCACGCGCGCGCAGCTCGTTGACGATGTTCTCGTTGAACTCCTCGATCGCGAGCAGCTCCGACGCAGGCACGTAAGCCACTTCCTCGAGCGACGAGAAGCCTTCCTGCGCGAGGATCATCGCGACGTCCTCGTCGACGTCGAGCTGCTTCATGAAGGTCTCGACGAGCTCGCGCGCCTCCTTCTCGCTCTTCTCCTCCGCGGCGGTCTCGGTCATCACGTTGAGCTCCCAGCCGGTCAGCTCGCTCGCGAGACGGATGTTCTGCCCGCCGCGGCCGATCGCCTGGGAAAGCTTTTCCTCCTCCACGGCGATGTCCATGCTGTGCGCATCCTCGTCCACGACGATCGACAACACGTCGGCCGGCGACATCGCGTTGATGACGAACTGCGCCGGGTTCTCGTCGTACAGGATGATGTCGACGCGCTCGCCGGCCAGCTCGTTCGACACGGCCTGCACGCGCGAGCCGCGCATGCCGACGCAGGCGCCGACCGGATCGATGCGCGCATCGTTGCTGCGCACGGCGATCTTGGCACGCAGCCCCGCGTCACGGGCCGCGCCGAGGATCTCGATCAGGCCCTGGCCGACTTCCGGCACTTCGATCTTGAACAGCTCCACCAGGAACTGCGGGGACGTGCGCGTCAGGAACAGCTGCGGTCCGCGCGGCTCCGCGCGCACCTCGCGCAGCAGGCTCTTGATGCGGTCCTGCGGCTTGATCGGCTCGCGCGGGATCAGGTCCTCGCGCGGGATGAAGCCTTCGGCGTTGCCGCCGAGATCGATGTACGCGCCGTGCCGGTCCACGCGCTTGACGATGCCGCTCAGCAGCTCGCCCACGCGATCCTGGAACTCCTCGACGATCTGCTCGCGCTCGGCCTCGCGCACTTTCTGCACGATGACCTGCTTCGCGGTCTGCGCCGCGATGCGGCCGAACTCGACCGACTCCATCGGCTCCTCGACGTAGCCGCCCGGCTCGGCGTTCGGGTCGATGTCGAGCGCGTCCTCGAGGCGCAGCTCGCGCGCGGGCTCCTCGAGCTCGGTCGAGTCGTCGGCGAAGACCTTCCAGCGGCGGAAAGTCTCGTATTCACCGGACGTGCGGTCGATTGCGACCCGTACGTCGATGTCCTCGCCATGACGCTTGCGGGTGGCGGACGCCAGCGCCGCTTCGATCGCTTCGAAGATGACGTCCTTTTCGACGCCCTTCTCGTTCGAAACGGCGTCGGCCACCATTAGTATCTCTTTGTTCATCTTCCGATCACCTGAGTCATGCCGAAGTCATGTCGATTTGGGCGGCACCAAGCGAGCCGTCGCGATGTCTTCGACGTCGACGCGCCACTCGGCGCCGTCGACGTCGATCGACACGTCCTCGTTCTCGACACCGAGCACGCGCCCGCGCAGCTTCCTGCGCCCGTCGTGAGGCCGCTTCAGCTCCACCCTGACCTCCTCGCCGACGAACCGCGCGAAGTGCTCCGGCGTGCGGAGCCTGCGGTCGACGCCCGGCGACGATATCTCGAGCATGTAGCTCCCCGGCAGCGGGTCCTCGACGTCGAGGAACGCGCTGAGCTGCCCGCTGACGAGCTCGCAGTCGGCGAGCGTCACGCCGCCTTCCTGCTCGCCCGACCGATCGATGTAAACTCGCAGCAGACCGTTACGCCCGACGTGGACGTCGAGGTCGACGAGCTCGTAGCCGAGCGCCCTCACCGGACCTTCCAGCAGTTCGATCAATTCCCTCTTGTCCACCTGGCCTCGTCCACCAAGCCTCGCCCGCCAGGCCTCTACGCTCGCGGTGCGTACGCCGCGAGGCCGCCGGGGACGAGCCGCGTAACAAAAAATGGGCCTCGAGGCCCATTCGCGCAGCTCCGTCGTCCGTGTCGGCATCCCACGACGCCGTGGGCAACACCAAATAAAAAGCCCCAAACCGGGGCCCTAAACCTAACCTGTCGGGTTAGTATCCGGCTCCAACAACGGAATCCGCCGGATTCCGCGGTCGCCGCAGAACGGATACCCCGCAAGAACTTGCGCTATCTTATCAAAAACGGGTAGGGCTTGATACAGTCCGGCCCGACAGAGCGGCGGGCACGCTTCCGGGGCCGGCGCCGGCTAGTCTACGGGACGTGCGGGGTCCCGGACCTGCTGCAGCGACTCGACGTGCCGCACGAGCCGGTCGATCAGCTCCCGCGCATCGGCCTCGGCGGGCGCGTCGGCGCCCTCCTCGATCCAGAACTCGTACCCCCAGACCGGCATCGCGCGCGTGCCGTGCGCGGTGATCAGGGCCCGGCCGTCGATGATCTCCCGTACCTCGCCGGCCGGAAACAGCCCGTCCCGGCGCTCGGCAAGGCGGGTCAGGTCCGGGACGAAGACGTTCAGCGTCGCGGCGACCGGTCCGTCACCGCGGCCGTGATCGCCATGGCACGCCGAGCAGAACTGCTGAAAAAGCTCCTCGCCGGAGTAGTCGGTCAGATCGAAAGTCTGAGCGCCCGCGCCCGTGAGCGCCGCCCACCCGAGTGACGCGGCCAGCGCCGAGAGGGCCGCGCCGCGGCCGCGCCTGGTCAGTGCCAATGCCCGTGCTCCTCCGACCATACTCTACGCGGCCCTTGAGGTTCATCTTCCAAGTTTTTGATAGAGCTGAGCATGATAATGGCTCCGGCCGCGAGCATCAGGCCCACGGCCGACAGCGTGACCCAGCCGCCGAGAGATGTCCTCTGTCCCTTGGAGATGCAGCACCGCTTGTACTTCCTGCCGCTGCCGCAAGGGCACGGCGCGTTTCGCCCAACCGTCATGGCGCTCCCCCTCATTCGTATACAGACAGCAACGAGAACGGGTCCACCCGGGCGTCGACGATTCTGGCACCCCAGTGCAGGTGAGGTCCCGTCACGCGCCCCGTCGCCCCGGCGAGGCCGACCTGCTGGCCCCGCCCGACCATCTGCCCCGGCTCGACGTCGATTCTCGACAGATGCAGGTATACCGTATAGACGCCGAGGCCGTGGTCCACGAATACCGCGTTTCCGCTGAAGAACAGTTCCTTGGCCAGCACGACGCGGCCTCGGTTTGCCGCCAGGATCGGCGTCCCCGTCGCGGCGCGCAGATCGGCACCGGAGTGCGGAGCACGCGGCTGGCCGTTGAAGATACGCCGGTGCCCGAAGTTGCGCCCTCCGCTCACGCCGGGAATCGGCACGAGGAAAGGCTCGCTCCAGTGCGCCTCGGGGGTGACCGTCGCGTAGATCTGCGCGATCTCTCCGCTTTCGCGGTTGGCCCGCTGCTGGTCCTCCGGACTCAGCTCGACATATCGCGGCTCGACCGTCAGCTCGGTGGTCGGGAACTCCGCCGCACTGACGGCAATCGGCTCCGTGCGTTGGGCGCTGCGGCCGTCCGCGTAAGTCAGGGAGAGCTCCGCTTCGTGCGCGCCGGCTTCGGTGTCGAGATCGACGCCGAGCAGCGCCATCCAGGTTTCGCCCTGCCGCACGAGCGGGCGCTCATGGCCGTTCCAGGTCACCGTGATCTGCTCGAGGCCGGGCTCGTGCGGAACTTCCAGCCGCAGCGCCTGCCCCTGCGCCGCAGCGAGACTCGCCAAGATCAGCGCCAGCATGCTCTCGTCCCAACAGCTTTCGGCGTCATCGTAACGGCAGCGGCGTCAACGGTGAAAGGCCTGGTAGTGTGTCGCCAGCAAATCGGCGCCGAAATCGCCGGCCTTGCTGCGCCACACGCTGTGCACGTGATTACCGTCATTCTGCACATTGTCGAACTCGAACAGAAAATCCGGCCCCTGCAGCCGATAATAATGCGGAGCACCGCGCTCGACGCTGCCGAGCCAGGCAAAGCTCAAGCTGTCGACGTCGACGCCGCGCAGATAGCCTTCCGATATTTCCGGCCGGTACGTCGTCATGACTTCGTCCAGAATCCGCCGCACCCAGTGCCGCTGCATTTCGTTCAACGCTGCGACGGGAATGCCTTCCGGCTCGAGCGCCGTCCGCCATGCGTCCCAGTCGCTGCGCGCCTTCCCGATATTGCCCGTCATGATGTCGCTCGGGGCCTCGGCGGACAGCACCGCGCGCTCCCGCTGTGCGTCCGTCAGGGAGCGCACCAGCTCCCGGGCGAGATCCTCCTCGGTGGCGAGCACCCGGTAGCCGGCGAGCGGTCCGCTGCGGATCTCTCCGGGGTTCGCGCCGAGGAAGCTCGGTGTCACCGCGATGCCGTCCGGCGTCACCGTCACGCTCAGGGACACGTGGTGACCTTCGAAACGCCATGCCCACGGCTCTTCCGTGGAAGGCACGCCGAAGATGACAACGGCATAGTGGCCGACGTCGCGAGGCAGCCCGACATCATCCAGTTTCTTTAGAATTTCTTCTAACTGCATGATATTAACAATCTTCGCGTGCCCTTTGGAGCTCAAGACGGCCCGCAGCAGGTCGTGCGCGAGCGCGCGTTGCCCGGCAGTCATCAGCTCGAGCGGCAGCCCTGCCCTCGCGGTCGGCCAGTACGCCCACTGCTCTTTCGCGGGATCGTCGAACGGCAGCAGCAGACCGGCGCGGCGATCGTAGCCGACGACGCGCTCGACCGGGCCCGGCCCGCTCTCGACCGTCGCCACCAGCGCTTGCGCCGCGGCGACTATCCGCTCGACGTCCTGCCGGCCCTGCGGCTGCTGGGCCGACGAGGACGATGCCAGCAGAGCGGCGGCTGCGCCAAGCGCGACGAAACGACGTAGCATGCGTGTCCCCCAGCGCGACTGCCCGCCGCCGAAGGCCGGCGGCGCCGTAACGAACGGCTCGATCATGCTGTCGCGGCGGGGGGCGGTCAAGCGCACAGACGCAGTAAGCAGTGATCGCCTCGCGCAGATACGGCTCGAGCTCGAG
Source organism: Gammaproteobacteria bacterium (assembly GCA_016927175.1). GTDB lineage: Bacteria > Pseudomonadota > Gammaproteobacteria > Steroidobacterales > Rariloculaceae > ZC4RG20. Next base: position 9,973 of record JAFGNC010000242.1, read on the forward strand.
CCGGGGACAGCCTAAGGCCCGTCCAGCACGATACCGACTCCGAACAGACCGAGCAGACCGAGGACCGCGATCAGCACGATCAGCACGGTCGGCAGCAGCAACACGTAAGTCAGGGCCGCACGCCGACGCCGGGTCAGGTAAACGTACGCGCCCAGCGCGAGCAGCCAGAACGCCGCCGCCGCGAACACTGCCGCGCCGGACAGGTATGTCCGCTCGCCCAGCGTCGCCTCGTGCGTCAGCCCGTGCGGCACGAACAGATACTGCGGCCAGAAGAGCAGCGTCTGCCCGACTGCATCGGGCAGCCACCGGCCCGGCAGCAGCACCCAGGCGAGCGTCGGGAACAGAACGAGCGACGCGAGCAGCACTCCCCAGCAGACCAGATACCTGACGAGCATCCTTCGTTGTTCGGTGTCGAGTTCCATCGCTCCGATCTGCCTCCGCCTGCGCCGCTGCGTTCCGTTCCCTTCGCTTTCGGTCATCGCGTTACCGCCGAGTGGCCGCCGCGGGGGCGCCCTCGGGTGTTCCCCGAGACGGACACTCACGCCGCCTCAGTTGAACGACGAGCTCGGTACCGGGACGTTGCCGCCCACAAAGCCGTTCATGTTTACCGTGGCCCTGCCGCCCGTGGCCCTGATGATGCCGTGCGTGTAGCCGTTGGAGTTGTACCGGCCCTGGCCCGCCAGCGGCGTCGGGCTGTAGGGCAGGTTGTCGTCGTAACGCGTATCGGCCGCGAGGATCATGGTCCAGTAGGTCGAGGCGGCCGTCGAGGAGCGCGACGCCGTGCCGAGCGTCATCATCAGATGCGGCAGGTCGCCGCCCCAGTTCTTCTCGCTGACGAGCCGCCCGTTACCCAGCATTCGGCTGTCGGTGTCGTAGGCGCTGACCGTCGAGCGGTTGTACTCGAGCGCCGTGTGCATGAACGGCAGCCAGCCGATGATTCGCCGGCCGGTCACGTACACGGTTCCCGAGCGCCGCGGGACCTCCTGCGCCTCTGCGCTGGCGATCCCGAGCAGAGATACGAACAGCTCGAAGCCTTGGCCGTAGTCGCGATCCTCGAGCGTACCGGCCTCGCCGCGCCGGCCTCGCAGATCCCAGCCGCCGACCGGCACCGTCAGAACCTTCTCGACGACGGACTCGATCGACGAGAGGCCGGTCGATCGCGCTTTCGCCTGCGAGTAGATCGAGCTCTCTTCGCTCCAGATCGTGATGGCGCTCGGATTGAAGACGGAGTAATCCCGCACCGTCGTCGTGTAGGTATAAGGCATGTAGTAGCATCCCGAGGTCACGAGCAGCGGATCGCCGTAGCCGTTCGGGCACCAGTAGTCGTAATAGGTCGTGGTGACGATGACGTACGGCGCCGTATTGGCGAAGTACCCGGGATCGCGCAGATAGCGGTGCACGTCGCGCGCGAACAGTCGCAGCGACGAGTCGATTGCCCGCACGCCGAGCGGGGACTGCGTGCCGGCCCAGCCGGGTGAGTAGACGATCTGATTCATCGCGGCGCTGGCGCCGACGGCCCCGGCCACGCCGCGCAGCACGACGTCCGCGAAACCGTCGGCGTTGACGTCGCGCAGTGACAAAGCGGCCGTGGCTTGCGGCCACGCGGACGCGGTCCGCCGCTGGGACGATGTCGGAACACGCGGAGAGAACCGGCCCGAAGACTGCTGCAGCAGCAGGACGGCTTCGAGCACTCCGTTACCGGCCGTTCCTCCCGACGTGCGGTTCACGAACAGATCCTGACGGCCGTCGCCGTTCAGGTCGCCGCGCCGGACCTCGAACCGGTAGTTCAGCTGGCGCTCCAGAGACTCGACCTGAGTCAGGGTGCCGCCGACTTTGACGGCCGCCGCCGCCCCGTAGCTCGGCTGACTGGCGTAACTCCACGCTCCCGCCGAGTAGTAGTAGAGGTACAGATAGACGACCCGATAGTAGTACGTGCCCGCGGGTTTGCTCGTAAACGTGACGCTGCCCTGCCCGACGTACTGCCATGTGCCGCCGTCGCCGGCCTTCTCTTCAAGCCAGTGGCTGCAGCTGCTGCAGGGCATGTACGAGACGGTGTAGCTGCCCGTGCTGGAGCTTGCCGGCGCCGTCGGCGCCGGCTGTGCCTGCACGCACGTCGTTGCCATCGCCAGCAGGCCGACGGCGGCGCCTATGCGCCGCGCATCCGAAATCGCCGCAGCCCGTTCGTTCCACCAGTTCAAAACTCTCATGTCACGACCCTCCCTGGTTTGCACTGAGCTCATCCGCGCGATGCGAGCGCCGACGCCTTCGGCGTCAACGCGCCCGATTCGCGCGTCCGAGCGGGATACCGGCTTCATCCGCCGGAATGGATTGCGTGGCGCGGGAACGGAGCAGCGCCTGCGCGCCGTCCTCGCCGACCACGCTCGCGAGGCGCGCAGACGCGTCCGCCTCGAGCTCGCGCAGCCGGTCCGACACGGCGGCCGGATCGTTGCCGGACGCTTCGATCATCCCGAGCATCTGCTCGTCGAGCCGGACCAGCAGCTCGTATGCCTGCATCGTCGTCTGCTCGGACCAGCCGCGGCGCCTCGCGACCTCCGCGACCGCGGAGAATGTCGGATCGCGCCCCGCCCACAGGCGCGCGAACGCGCGTGCGCCGAGCAGCCGCTCGAGCTCCGCGCGCATGTCGAGGTGATCGCGCAGCGAGCCGCCGCTCTGCATCGAGCGCAGCAGCACGAACGCGTCGCGAAACTCCTGCTCGGACAACGCATCCGTTGCGGCGCGCAGCCGGCTCGCGAGCGGCGACTCACGCAGCTCGTACTCGAGCAGCGAGCTCGGGCGCAGCGCTGCCGAGAAATCGGGCCCGGGCCCGGCTGCCGGCGCAGCGCCGCGGCGAGTCTGCACGGCGTCGGATACCGGGCCGACCGCGGCCGCTGCCCGCTGCGCCTCGAGCCGCGCGCGCCGCACTGCGAGCTGCTCTTCCGAGCTCAGGAAGCGGAGATACGGATCGAGCGGCCGGAACAGCCTCGTGAAGACGGGCTCGCCGGCGGCTCCGTCGCCGAAAGCGCGCAGCAGCTTCTGCCGGACGCCCTGCTCGGCCTCGAGCGCCGCGAGCGCGTGATCGATTCGGCTTTCCGGACCCTCTCGCCAGTATGTGTCGGCGGGCGGATCGAGCGCCGAGCGAGCCTCCCGCTCGAGCTTCGCGAGCACAAGGGTTTTCGCTTCCTCGTCATCGAGCCCGAGCGAAAGCAGCGCCGCGTAGTACTCCCCCGCCGAGGCATCCGGGCCCTCGCGGCGCGCAGCGCGCGGCGCGCCGGGCTTCGGCGACCGGGACGCTTCGCCGGAGCCGGAAACGCTGCCCAGCTCGATCCGCTGCCAGGAGTCGTAGCGACTCGGCGCGTCGCGCGCGATCAGCAGAGCGAACGCGGCATTCGCGAGCAGAGAACAGAACAACACCGCCTTGACCACGCGGCCCTCCCGGGCGTCGTCGGGGAAGGCTCAGTGTGGGTTGCCGGCGTCGGGGAGTCGCGCTCCCTTACTGGCTCATTCGCGCAGTATCGGTCGGCGACGGAGGATCAAGGCTCCCGCCGCAGCCGTCACACCTGCTCGATGAGCTCCCGCATGCGGCGCCGCACGTCCGCGCCCGGCAGCTCGCCGAAAGCGGCTCTGATGTTCTCTTCCATGTGCGCCGGGTTCGTCGTCTCCGTCAGCACGCACGTCACGGCCGGATGCGCCAGGATGTACTTCAGCGAAAACTGCGCCCAGCTCTCACAGCCGATTTCCTGCGCCCAGCCCGGCAGCGCCACGCCTTCCAGACGATCGAAATACGCGCCGTTCATGAAGGGGCGGTTGATCAGCACCGCAATACCGCGGTCGGCCAGCGCGGGAAGCAGGCGCTCTTCGGCGCGGCGCTCGGTGATCGAATAGTTCACCTGCACGAAGTCGGGCGACTCGCGCTCGATGAAAGCAGCCAGCCTGTCGTAGAGGCGGTATTCGGCGACGGTGACTCCGATGTAGCGCGCGGCTCCGGAGGCCTTCATGTCCATCAGCGTCGGCCAGTGCGTCTCGAGGTCCGTCAGGCTGAAGATCTGCGCGAGATCGAACGTCTCGCGCCGGTACAGACGCTGGGTCTCGCGAAACTGCTCGAGCCCCGCCTCTTTCCCTTCCCTGTCGATCTTCATCGTGACGAACAGCCGATCCGCAAACTCCGGCGCCGACACGACTCTGCCGAAGCCGGCGTCGTTGGCGGCATCGCGCGGCCATGTGTCTACGACGCTGCCCCCATGCTCGATCAGCGTTCGCAACACGGCCGCCAGAGGCTCCGTCCCTTCCGCTGCGATCTCGGATACGACCTTGCTCGAGCCGAGGCCGATGATCGGCAGCGTCTCGCCGGTCCCCGGGATCTCGCGCACCGGCAGGCGCTGCTGGGCCAGCACGCGCGGCGGAGCGCAAGCGGCGACACCTGCGGCCGCCACGCCGCCGAGAAACTCACGTCTGCCGGTCATGATGCGTGAAGTCATCGATCGTTCTCCTCAGTTGCGGCCGCGGGATCTTCCGCGCCCGTTGACCGTGCCGCTTCGATTCTACCTAAGGCGCGGCGCCGCCGGAGTCGGCGTTGCCTGAGCGTCCCGCAGGCGCTAGCATTAGATCGTTCAAGGCATAGGGCGACGCGACGTGCGACAAACGAACCCTCCCTTCATGACGGGCGTGCCGGAGCTCCTGGTACTGCGCCTGCTATCCAACAGAGAAATGTACGGCTACGAGCTCGTCAAGGCGATCCAGACCGCGACCGGCGAGGCCATCTCTTTCGGCGAGGGAGTCGTTTACCCGGCGCTGTATGGCCTCGAGGAGCGCGGCGCGCTGAAGGCCAAGCGCAAGGTGGTCAACGGGCGCTCGAGGGTCTATTACGCGCTGACGGCGAAAGGGCGCGCGCGCCTCGATCATCTGACGCAGGAATGGCAGCGCGTCACGGACGGGATACTGAGCGCTCTCGGGGCGGCCGGCAGTGCCTGAGCCGCGCTGCCGCACGGCCCGCCATCGCCCGTCTTCGCGAGGCGCGCCGCCGGCCGGCGCGACCAAGGGCCGCTGAGGCGTCGGGGAGATCGTCGGATGCGGTCGGACCCGGAATTCGATGCTCTTCTGCGACAACTCCTCCGCACCGGAGTCGCGCCCAAATACGTCACGCGGCTGACCGCCGAGCTTCAGGACCATTACCGCGATCTCGAGGACGAGGCCCGTAGGGCCGGCGTGCCGGCCGATCAGATTCGCGCGGATGCGCGGGAGCGCCTCGGGCGATGCTCGGCCATTGCCGACGAGTTCGACAGGCATCCGGAGCTGCTGTCCTGGATCTGCACGTCCGAGTGGCTCGCGACCCTGCTGCGCTCGGTCGCGAGCGGCTACGTTGCCGTCTGCACTCCGTTACGCGCGCTGGCGGCCGGCCCCGATGCGCTGATGCGCTATACGGCGGCGGGTGCCGCCGGCGCTGCCGTGACGGCCGTTCTGCTGCTGTCGATGGTCGGCGCGCTGTCTCCCCACTCGAGAACGGTACACGCGATGACCGAAGCGCTGCGCGTGCCGGCGGAAGGGATACAGCGACGGCGCCTGATGGCGGACGCGCCTCCGGCGGCGTCGAGCCGAAGCCGGGCTGCCCCCGGGCGCCGCGGCGCGGACCGCGGCGAACCTCCCGGCGGAGATCGCGCCGCGACGGTGACGACCAAGGACGGCCGCGGCATGCGAGCCTACGGCGCCGGGCCGCGACCCGTCTACACCGACACGCTGCATGTCGACCTGCCGACCGTCGACTTTTGGCCGGACGCGCGGTCCTCCGCCCTGCCGACCGTCGAGCTCGACGGAATCGGAGTTCCCCGGCTGCCGACCGTCGCCGTGCCGGTCCCGAGCGCGGACACGGCGGGCGGCGTTCCGAAACCGATCGTCGGCGTGCTGCCGGAGTACCCGCGAAAGGCCGCGCGCTTCGGGCTCGAGGGCCGCGTCGTCGTGGAGTACACCGTCAGCCGGCTCGGCACTGCGGAAGAGATCGTCATCGTGGAGTCCACGCACGAGCTGTTCCATCGCGCCGCGCTCGACGCCGCGCGCGAATTTCGCTTCGCCCCGCGGCTCGTCGGTGGTGAGCCCGTGGACGTGCACGGCGTCCGCACGACCATCCGATTCATGCTCGAGCGTTGAGGCGCAAACCGCTAATCGGCGCGCTGTTGCTCGCTGCAACTCTGATCGCCACGGGCGCGTCCGCGCAGCGCTTCGGACGCCGGATGCCGCCGACGCAGAACGACCCGCCGCCTACGGAGCTCGTGGTCGCCCGCTGGCGCTACGGCACGAACGGCTGGTTCGGTCATATGGGGTGGTCGCACAACTACCCGAGCTCCGATCGCAACCTGAACGAGTTTATAGCCAACGCGACCGGCGTGGACGTCGACCTGATCTCGTATCGCATCGTCGACCTCGGGAGCGAGGAGGTCTTCGACTATCCGTTCGCTTACGTGTCGGAACCCGGCGAGATGGAGCTGACCGAGCAGGAAGTGTCGAACATGAGGGAGTTCGTTCAGCGGGGCGGCTTCATTCTGATGGACGATTTCGACGGCCCGCTGCAGCTCGGCAACATGCGCGCCCAGGTTCAGCGCGCGTTCCCCGAACGTCTCTTCGTGCCGATCGAGCCGGAGCACCCGCTGTTCGACGTCCACTTCTCGCTGCGTAACCTCGACAGGATGTCGCCCTATGTCCCGGGCGGATCGATCGTCTATTACGGGATCTACGACGACGCCGGGCGTCTGGTCGTGGCGGCCGGCTGGAACAACGATCTTGCGAACTTCTGGGACTGGTACGACGAGGCGCGGATGCCGCTCGAGCCTGCATCCGATGCCTTCAGGCTCGGGATCAACCTCGTGATCTGGGCCATGACCCACTGACCGCGCGCTCGCAGCGGAATGGGCACCTCGCCAGGCCATTCGCTGTTTCCCGGCATTCCAGGGGAGGACTTGTGAAGAAACAGCGTGTGGGGCTTATCGGGGTCGGCCCGGCGAGGTACCCGCGTCACTAAAAGCAGGTTTTGTGCCAGTTCCGCACTCGTCGCAAAAACCGTGCTGTTGCACGGCCTGCGGCGCCCCATTGCCAGCCACTCGTTCGCGTCGCCGCTGCGAAGCTGACCACTCTGTGGCGGGTACCGCGAACAGTTGGCTCCGTCACAGCCACATCGCCGCGGCGGCGAGGAGCACTGCCAGCGCAATGAACAAAGCCAGCGACACGCTCCACTGCCCGAGCAGATTTTCGACGCGGATCGTGAAGCTCGGCCAAAGGCTGCTGTCGCGGGCCACTCGCGCCGCGCCCTGCACCGTGTCACGCGCGGCGGGCAGCGCACGTTGCGCGAAACCGATCCACAGCCTGCGCAGAGCCTGCGCGCCGCGCTCGGCGATCACGACCACGTCTCCCGGCGGCACCTCGGGCGGCGGCGGCACACGGCGCGACGCGACGAGGTGAGCCGCTGCAATCGCGAGCGCAACGCCGAACGCGAGCGGCCAGAACGTTTCCCACAGCACGCCGGCGGCGAGCAGATTCGGCGGATCCTCGATCGGAAGCAGCCAGACGGCCGAAGCCGTCAGCAGCCACAGTGCCGCCCACGGCGCCGCGAGCATCGCCGCGCGGCGCCGGGTCGGTGCGGTGAGCGCGCGCTGCTGCGGTGATCGGCAGCCGCGCGGCCATGCGAGCCACAGGAAACGCGCGACGATCAGCGTCGTGGCGAGTGCGGTCCACGGGAGCAGAGTCGCGAGAACGGCTACCGCGGGCAGCTCGGCTTCGGCGAGCGATTCCTTCAGAAACTCCTTGGCCAGCATGCCGCTCGTGAACGGCGCTCCCGTCAACGCCACGGCCGGTAACAGCAGCCCTGCCCCGAGCGCCGCTCTGCGCCATCGCGACCGCGGTCGGTCGGAAGCCCAGTCGAGGCCGAGAAACAGCGCGCTCTTCGCGAACGCATGGTGCATCGCGTACAGAACCACCGCGGCGATGATCTTGTCGGCGTGCAGTCCTGCCGCGGCAGCCGCACCGACGCCGGCGGTCATGACGCCCATCTGACTGACGCTCGAATAGCCGAGCACGGCCCGCGCCTCCCGTTGCAAGACTCCCACGACGGCGCCGTAGAAGGCTGCGGCGATGCCGGCCGGGATCAGCAGCGCGCCCAAGCCCGGCAGCGGCGTCCCGAAGGGCAGAAAACGCAGCCACGCCAGCAGCCCGGCGCTGAGAACCGCACCCGCCAGCACCGCCGCCGCCGGAATCGGCGCCGCGCGGTAGATCAGCGGCAGTGTCACGTGCAGGCCTATGAGCCCGAGCTTGACGCCGAAGCCGAGCACCACGAGTGCGAAGATCGTGTCGCGCCACGGCGAATCGATCACGGACTCGCGGACGGCCTCGAACAGCAGGGAGCCGCCCGCCTCGAGGGCGGAAAGCACCAGCGCCGCGAACAGCAGCATGTCGCCGGCCACGACGAGGCTCATGTAGATGCGGCCCGCACGCCTCGACTCGCGGCCTTTGCCGTGCACGATCAGGCCGTAAGCACCGAAGCTCATCAGCACGAAGAACAGGTAGAAAGCCAGTATGTCGCGCGCGACGATCAGCCCGAGATTGCCGCTCATGACGAACAGAAAGAATACGAAGAAGCGGCTCCTTTCCGGATCCGGCACGAACGTGCGGGCATGCAGGCCCGCCGCGAGCCAGATCGCGGAGCTGAAGAACAGGAACAGCCGCCCGGGCACGTCGAGCCCGAACTCGCTGCCTTCGAGCAGCCACGGCAGCGTCGCTGCGATGCCGGCCGGCATCAGCGCGCTCGTCACCAGCGCCGGCAGCGCCGCAAGGGCGGCAGTCGTCTGCCAGCGGCCGTCGCGGCGCCACCGCGGCGGCGCGAGCGCCAGCCCCAATGGCACGAGCGGCGTCATCAGCAGCAGAACCAGTGCCTCGATGCCGCTCATTCGGCGAATCCCAGGCTCGCGACCAGCTGCACCCAGCGCAACGGGCTCCACGGGGCCGCGGCAAAGAGCCCGACGATCAGCGTCAGCGCCGCTGTCGCGACCGGCGGCAGCAGCAGTTGCCACGAGGTCTCGAGACGGCCGCCACTGCGAGGCGTCTGCTCGGCGGGCTCCGGCGGCGCCTCGAACCACGCGATGTACAGGATCGGCAGAAAGTACCCGGCGTTCAGCAGACCGCTGACGATCAGAATCAGGATGACCCAGGAATCGCCGACGGCCGCGGCGCCGAGGCCGAGGTACCATTTGCTGACGAACCCCGCGAGCGGCGGCAGACCGATCATGCCGCACGCGGCCACGGTGAACGCGCCCGTCGTCCACGGCATGCGGCGCCCTACGCCCCGCATCTCGTCCACCTTGTGCACGCCGAGCGTCTCCGCGAAATTTCCGGCGCAGAAGAACAGCGTGATCTTCATGATGCCCTGGTGAACGAGATGCACGAGCCCGCCGATGGATGCGATCGGCCCTGCGATCGCGACGCCGAGCGCTATGTACGACACCTGGCTCACCGTCGAGAACGCGAGCCGGCGCTTCAGATCGTTCTGCTGCAGCGCGCGCAGCGAGCCGTATACGATCGTGACCGACGCAACGGCCGCGAGCGGGCCCGCGACGCCGAGCTCCTCGCTGAACTCGACGCCATAGACGTTCTGCACGATGCGCACGATACCGAAAGCTCCGGCCTTGACGACGGCGACCGCGTGCAGCAGCGCGCTGACCGGCGCCGGCGCGACCATTGCCTGCGGCAGCCAGCCGTGCAGCGGCACCAGCGCAGCCTTGACTCCGACGCCGGCGATCAGCAGCACGAATATCGCCGTCAATTCGGGATGAACGTCCGCGGGCAGCTCGGACAGGAAGCCGCGCGGCGCGAACTCGAGTGTTCCGGCGATGCCGTACAGCCAGGCGATGCCCGCGAGCAGCAGCACGCCTCCGGTCAGCGTGTAGAACAGGTAAGCCCGCCCTGCCCTGCGCGCGACCTCGGTCCCTCGATGGACGACCAGCGGATACGTGCTCAAGGTCAACAGCTCGTAGAACAGGAGGAACGTGACGAGATTGCCTGCCATTGCCACGCCGACCGTAGCCGTCACGCAGATGCTGAAGAACCCGAAAAAGCGGGACCGGTCCGGGGAGCCCTCGAGATAACCGACCGCGTAGATCGTCGTCACGAGCCACAGGACGGCCGACAGCACCGACAACAGGATCGCCAGAGGGTCGATCACGAGAGCCAGATCGACGCCGGGCACGAGCGGCAGACGCGTCTCGTAGGCTTCGCCGCTCGCGATGCCGAGCGCAACGAGGCCGACGAGGAGAACCTTCAGCACGGCGCCGAACAGGTTCAGCGCCGTTCTGGCCGTGCGCCACTCCTCCGGCAGAAAGAAGATGATCATGCCCGGCACGAGGGACGACAGCAGGATCAGCACCGGCAGCAGGAAGGTCGCGTTCAACGCTCCGGCTCCAGCGCGTTTCCGAAAGGTGCTCCGGCGTCTATCAGCTCTAGCAGCGGCATACCGAAAAACCCGAGCAGCACCGTCGCCAGCGCGACGGCGAATGCCACCCACTCCATCGCGTTCGGCACGCGCCGAGGCTGTCGCGGCTGCGCGCCTTTGGTGAACGCGGGCCCGATCACGCGGAACACGTAGATCGACGCGAGCAGGCCGCCGACGAGCACGACGGCCGACACGAACCAGCGGCCTTCCTGCACGGCGGCTTCGAGGATCAGCCACTTCGCGACGAACCCGCCGCTGGGCGGCAGGCCCGCGACGGTGATACCCGCCACGGCAAAGGCAGCCATCGTCAGCGGCAGCCGCTGCACGACGCGGTCGAGCTCGCCGATGCGATCGCCGCCGAACAGCTGAATGTTTCCTACGGACATGAACATCGCCGTCTTCGCGAGCGCATGGCACAGCACGAGGTAGACAGCGCCGCGCCATGCGGTCCCTGCGGCCGCGGCCGACGTGAACGCGAACGGGATGAACAGGTAGCCGACCTGCGCCACGGTCGAATAGGCGACGAGCAGCTTCAGCTGGTCCTGGCGAAGGGCCTGTGTCGATCCCCACAGCACGGCGGCGCAGCCGAGCGCGCCGACCACCGCACCGAAATCGGCTCGAGCTGCCGGCAGCACGTCGAGCCATACCCGCAGCAGCACGTACAGCGACGCCTTGACGACGAGCGCCGACAGCAGCGCGCTGACGGGGGCCGGCGCATTCGCGTGCGCCGGAGGCAGCCAGAAGTGCAGCGGGAACACGGCGCTTTTCAGCAGCATCGCTGCGCCGATCAGGCCGACAGCCGACCACGCGGCGGCTCCGCTCTCGAGGCGCGCACCGACGAGCCGGATATCGAGCGTTCCGGTCAGGTGATACAGCAGCGCGACGCCGAGCAGGTACACGAGCGACGCGGCCACGGTCACCAGCAGGTAACGCATCGCGCCGGTCAGCGCCTCGGGCGTGCCCGCGCGGGCGACGAGCGCGGCCGCCGACAGGCCGAGCACCTCGAGCGTCACGTAGACATTGAACAGATCGCCGGACACGAACAGAGCGTTCAGGCCCGCGATCAGCAGCATCGACAGCGGCGTGAAGCCCGCGGGACCGGCACTCTCGTCGCGGAAATAGCTCCGGCCGTAAGCCGCAACGGCCAGCGACACCGCCGCCGTCGTCAGCAGCATTGCAGCCGACAGCCCGTCCACGCGGAGCGCGATGCCGAGCGGCGCGCCCCAGCCGCCGACGGCGTGCGACAGCTCGCCGCCCGCGCCCACGGCGCCGCACAGCATCACGACGACCGCGAGCAGGACGACGGCCGTCGCGATGCCGACCCAGCGCGTCGTGCGAGGCATGGCGAACGCGATCGCGGCGCCCGCCAGCGGCAGCAACAGCGCCGCGACGATCAACGGCGTTCCGTCGGCGCCGGTCATGCTCACTCCGAGCGAGGATCAGGCAGCTCGGCGCGTCCCGTCGCCGACGCGACTCGCAGCATCAGCACCAGCGCCAGCCCCGTCGCCGCCACCGCCACGACGATGCCGGTGATGACGAGCGCCTGCGGCACCGGATCCGGCGTGCCGTCCTGACCTCGCTCCGCGAGCGCTGCGACGACCAGGAACACACCGGCCCCCGTCACGTTGAGCGCCAGTATCTTTCGCATCAGGTGCGCGTAGCGGATCAGGCCGTGCAGCCCGATGACGAACAGTGCGATGCCGGTAAGCGCGTAGAGCTCGGCACCCGTCATCGCGGCGCGGATTCCGGTTCGCTCGGCCGCCCGCCCTCGAAGATCGCGACCAGCCCGAGCCCGATCGATATGCCGGCCGCCGCCTCGATGGCGAGGATCAGCGCTTTCGCGGCCGACGGCGGGAACTCGAGGAAGGCGCCGCCGCCGAGCTGCACGGCGACCCCCGCCGCTGCGAACGTCACGAGCCCCAGCAACAGCAGCGAGCGGTGCAGGGCCCGCGGCACCGAGGGCAGCTGCGCGCCGGACAGCGTCACGAGCACACCCGCCGCCGCCAACACGGCCCCGGCCTGAAACGCTCCGCCCGGCTCGTGCGCGCCGGCCCAGAGCAGATATCCGGCGAACAGGATCAGGAACGGCACGAGCAGCTGAGTCAGGAACTGCAGCACGAGCCCCGGCGGCGCAGTCGGCCGCGGCCGCGCCTCGGCCATCGACCAGACACCGACCAGCGCGAGAAACAGCACTGCCATCTCGAGCAGCGTGTCGTAAGCGCGGTAATTCATCAGCACGGCGGTGACCGGATGCTCGACGCCGGTGCGGCCGAGATCCGCGAGCGTCTCGTCGGCGAGGCCGAGCCCGTCTTCCGGCAGGGACAGCACGGCCGTCGCCAGCATAGCGCCTGCGCCGGCCAGCACGATCCACAGCAAGGCCCTGGCCGCAAGCGCACCGGCCGCGGCATGCGCGTCACTCATCGCCGTTCTCCCCGCGGTTATCGGGCGCGCCGGCCCGCCGCAGCCGCGCAAGCGCCGCAAACAGCAGCGCGCCGGTCAGCCCGGTGCCGATCCCGGCCTCGGCGAGCGCGACATCCGGCGCCGACAACCGCACCCACACGATCGTCATCAGCAGCCCGAAGGCGATGAACAGCGCGATGCCGGTCACGAGCTCCGCCGCCGCGAGCGCGCGCGCGGCCACCCACACCAGCGTGCCCGCCAGCAGGGCGTCGAGCAGCAAGGTCAGCGCCGACATGTTGCCCGCCAGGGCTTCCTGCCCCGCCTGTACGCGCCGCGCGCCAGCAGGTGCGCCCCCGACACGCTCGACAGCAGCACGAGAATCCACACCAGCAGCAACTGCGCGAGCGCGGCGACGCTCTCCGACTGCAGCGCCAGCCCCGCGACCAGCAGCCCGAGACCGACATTGTCCGCCTTGGCCATGGAGTGGACCCGCGTGTAAAAGTCCGGAAACCGCAACAGGCCCACGGTGCCGGCGATGAAGAACGCAGCGCCGGCCGCGATCAGCACGATCGTCAGCGTGTCCCTAACGAGATTCATGGCCGGTCCCGGCGTTCTCGCTCGCGCCCGCCACGTCGAGCCTGACGTATGCCACGATCGTCACGGCCGCCAGCGACGCGAATACGAGCCCGACGTAACGCAGCGGCGGTGCGGCGAAAGCCTCCGCGAGCAGCAGCAGAATACCAACCGCGGTCGTGCCGAACAGCTGCGCGGCGATCAGCCGATCCTCGGCATCCGGGCCCCGGACGATGCGCCAGAACCCGGCGACGATGTTGGCGAGCAGTATTGCGACGACCGCGAAGTAGAACTCGATCAAGACGCCGGATCCTCCGTCGGGCCGGTACGCGGCGGCGCGGGTTCTCGGATCAGATCCGCCACGCGGACCTGTGTCGCCGCGATGCTGCGATCGACCCTCATGCCGGAGTCGAGCGCGTGCACGAGCAACTCCTCCTCGTCCACTTCGACGGCCAGCGACCCGGGCAGCAGGCCCAGAGTATTCGCGACCATGACCCGCGCGGTATCCGTGCGCATCCGCAGCGGCTCACGCGCGAGGTGCGGATCGAGCGGCATACGCGGATCGAGCGCGCGGCGCGCGACGTCGATACCGCCGAGCATCGACTCGCGCAGGAAGAAGGCCGCGAATCTGCCCACGCCGCGCCACGACCATCCGATGGGCGGCATCAGCGCCGCGCTGACCCACGCGGATGCGGCGATCGCCGGCACACCGACCGCGGCCCACGACCAGTCCACCGCGCCGTCGGTCAGCACCCACCAGCCGACTCCGGCAACCAGCACGCGCGTCAGGAAAAGGGAAGTCGTAGGGCGGCGCACAGCTCCTCTCGCGTCCCGTTCGCCGGCGCGCTACCGCGCCGGCCCGCCCCGAGCCGCGCGCGCTTCTTCCGCCCGGGCATCGCGAAGAATATCGAACATCGCGTAGTTACTCTCGTGACACGCGTACTCGAAGAAGCCGTAGTCGTCGTCGCGCTTTAGCGGGAAACTCATCGTCCATGGCCTCGTCCAGGTCTGCGGGTCGTCGATCGTGAGCTCGTAGCGGATCGTGTCCTCGTCGATCCGCGTCAGCCTCTCCGTGATGGTCAGCTGCTCGCTGTGGCGCGGACCGCCGCCGTTGAGGCCGACGCCGGTGCGATCGGTCAGATTCCTCGTCTCGATCACGAGCGTATCGCCGTCCCACCTGCCGCGGGAATCGCCCATCCACATCCTGATGTCCGGGCTCACGTGCGGCCGCCCGTCGAGCGGAATCACGCGCGTCTCGTGGATCATCTCGTTGCGAATCGCCACGTACCCCGGCGCCTGCACGATCTCGTTGCCGCTGTTGTAGATCACCGGCAGGATCGAACCCGCGACACCGCGCGTGATGCAGCGCTCGTAGAGGCTGCGGTCGGTGTAGGAATCGGCCGGGCCGCGGCCCTCGCGATCCCTGCGCAACTGCTGCTGGCGGCGCTCGGCTGCCTCCGTCAGCGGAGGCATCCGCCCGTTCGGCGGATCGACGATCAGCGATGCCTGGCGCTGAAGCTCGCCCCGCTCGAGCCAGTGCGGCGGCGTCGACACCGGGCCGCCGATCGCTTCCCGACGCGTTTCACCGGCACGTTCGGGATCGAAGTCGGCGGGATCGAGCTCCGACTGCGCCCGGAACTTTGCCTGTCGCTCGGCCAACTCCTCGTCCGTAAGCCAATTTCTGATGCCGAAGCGCTCGGGCCGCTGCATCGGCACGCCGACCGTCGCGGTGCCCGGCCACGTGCCCTGCAGGTCGGGGTCGCCCCAGGGCGTGCGCGGCGGCGTGTAACCGACGTCCGGCTCCGGCTGCGCCGATGCCGCGGACGCGAGCATGCACAAGGCGGCGAGTCCCGCGAGGCGGCTCGAGCGCGCCGCGGGGCCTGCGAGCGGGGAACCGGCCGCACAGACACGGGGCGAGCGCTTCATGGCTCTTCTCCTTGCGGCGTCGCCTAATCGACGACGTCCACGACGTACCGGTTATGGCAGTCGAGGCAAACGTTGTATACGCGTTCGCCGACCTCGAGGACGGCATCCGGGTCCTGCGCCTCGGCCGCCGCCGCCGCATCGATGCCGACGTCTACCATAGCCTCCGCCATTCGCATCCATTCGCCGTCGTCCACCGCTCGCGGCGACATCATCAGCAGGTTGCCGGACTCCGCCAGCGTTATCGCGGCCCCCCATACGGCTTCCCACTCCTCGTCCGTCTCCGGAAAGTTCTCGGTCTCCCCGCTTTCGTCGACGACGATCGATACGGCGTCCCAGTAGACCTCGGCAGCGGGCGTCAGCACACCGTCCATCAGCTGGTCGATGTTCGCGACCGGTTTGAACGGCGGCGCCGCCGTATTCTGCACGGCGCAGCCGGCGAGAACGGCTGCGGCCAGCGCGGCTCCGCAGGTGACGTGCACTCGTCGCATGGCAATCCTTTACGGTTCGAGTTCGGCGGCGCGAGCTGGATTCATTGTACGTCACCCGCACACGCGGCGCCTGCGCATCGTCCCGTGGTCGGAAGCACTTCCACGTTTGACACATGCGTCGGCTTCCAATAGAAACGGAATGAGGTGCTTGCCGGAAGTGCTCTTCCGGGCCCGACCGCCAGCCTACGTGCACGGCGGTGTCGAGGACACGCCGGGACGGATACCGATGCCGTCGACTCGGCGCGGCGCCCCCGCGCCGGCCGCACGTTTCCGGCGGCGCAGAGGATCACGGCGCGCGGCGCCGCATGAGGAGCTGGCAGATGCACAAATCGTGGAGTGTCCGCCTTCCGGCGGCTCTGGCTGCGACGCTGGCGCTCGCCGGCCTCGGCGCCGCTTCGACATCCGCCGTTGCGCAAGTCGACCAGAGCGAACGTATCGACGGCAAGCCGAACCTGAACGGCCTGTGGCAGGCAGTGAACACCGCGCACTGGAACCTGGAAGCGCATTCCGCCGAGCCGCTGCCCGACTTCTGGGAGCTCGGAGCCATCGTCGCGATACCGGCCGGGCAGAGCGTCGTCGTCGGCGAGACGATCCCGTACCTGCCCGATGCCCTGCAGCGGCGCAACGACAACCGCGAGTCGTGGCCGGCATCCGACCCGGAGGCGAAGTGCTATCTGCCGGGTATCCCGCGCGCAACGTACATGCCCTACCCGTTCCAGATCATCCAGGGGCAGAAGGACATCCTGTTCGCGTACGAGTACGCGAGCGCCAACCGGATCGTTCGCATGAGCGAGCACGAAGAGCCGCCGGTCGACAGCTGGATGGGATGGTCCAACGGCCACTGGGACGGAGATACCCTGGTCATCGAGGTCACGGGCCATAACGGTCAGACCTGGTTCGACCGCGCGGGCAACCACCACGGCAACATGCTGAAGGTCACCGAGCGCTACACGAAGATGTCGGACCACATCCTCGATTACGAGGCGACGATCGAGGATCCGGAGACGTTTTCGCGGCCCTGGCAGATCCGAATGCCGCTCTACCGTCGGGTCGAGCCGAATGCGCAACTGCTCGAGTTCAAGTGCGTGGAGTTCTCCGAGGAACTGCTCTACGGAGAGCTGACGAAGAAGGAACAGGACTGACCAAGCGCCGCGGCGCGGCGGGCGGGCGAGGCTACGACCGGCCGTGCGAACGCTGCGGAAGAGCGCAGCGGACGCGGCCGCAAGAGAAACCTGGAACCGCGCGCCTCCGCTACGGCAGAGCGAATACGTGAATTGCCGAGCCGCCTTCGTCCGGCGGCAGCTCCGGCGTCAGCCGCCGGGACGACATGGCCGCCAGTGACGGCCCGGTCGTCACCGCCACGTACTGTCTGCCGTCGACGCTGAACGATACCGGATAGCCGCTGACCGGCGATCCGAGGTTCGTCTCCCACAGCACTTCGCCGGTTTCGTCGTCGAACGCGCGGAACCCGCCGGCGACGTCGCCGCCGAACACGAGCCCGCCGCCGGTCGCGACCAGCGACATCGTGCCGACCCGCTGCTCGTGCTTCCAGCGCGTCTCGCCCGTGTCGGTCGCGATAGCCCAGACCGTGCCGACACCATCCTCGCCCGGCGCGAGAATCACTTCCGTGCTGAACCCGTACACGAGCGACGGATCGCGCTCGCCCGTCTGCGTCGTCGCGTGCATGCACAGATTCTGCAGCGGGAAGTACATCGCGCCGGTTCGCGGGCTGTAGGCGCCCGCCGGCCAGTTCTTCCCGCCGTTCGTGCTCGGGCAGACGGTCAGCGTCTGATCGGCGGCCGTGAAGACCATGTCCGGGTTGACCACCGCCTCGCCCGTGGCGCCGTCGATCCGCTCGACGACGTTCTGCGCAATGGTCGGAGTCGCCCACAGGAACTCGCCGGTCTCGCGATCGAGCGTATAGACGATGCCGGTCTTGCCGGGTATCCCCGTGATCACCTTACGCCGCTCGCCGGGCTCGACAGCGGGGTTGATCCACGCCACCGACTCGGGATCGGGGGCGACCGCCGTATCGAGCAGGATGCGCTCGAACGGATGATCGAGATCCCAGTGGTCGACGACGTGCTGATAATGCCAGACGATCTCACCGGTATCGGCGTCGAGCGCGAGCGTCGAGTTGTGATACAGGTGCTTGGCGTCGTTGCCGCCGAGGATGAACTTCGGCGCCGGGATCGTGACCGACGTGCCGACGTAGATCAGCCCGAGCTCCGGGTCGTAGCTCGGCACCATCCACGTCCCGACGTGCCAGCGCTGCTCGAGCGGCACGCCGCCCCATGTCTCGTCGCCGGGCTCGCCCGGCCGCGGAATCGTCCGCGTCCGCCAAAGCTCGCGGCCCGTCTTCGCGTCATGCGCCGTCACGACGCAGGCCTCGTGGGTGGCGTCCGGCTGGCCCTGGCGCCCAGTGATGATCTTCCCGTCCGCGACGATGGGGCCCGATGTCGCCCGCGCCCGCGCATTCGGCTCGTGAACGGGTGTCTCCCAGACCAGCGCTCCCGTCTCGACGTCGAGAGCGTAGATCCGGTTGTCGGAGCTCGCGTTTACGATCGTGTCGCCCCAGATCGCGAGGTTCCGGTTCGTGCCGCCGCGGAAATCCTCGGGAAACTCGCGCCGATACTCCCACAGCGGCTCGCCGGAGTCGGCGCGGAACGCCTGGATGTAATCGCTGTTGTTCGGCACGAACATGACGCCGTCGTGCACGAGCGGCGTCGCTTCCTGGATGCCCGGCCCCATCGGCTGCGTCCAGACCCGCTCCAGGCGCCCGACGTTGCCGCGGTCGACCTGATCGAGCGGGCTGTACCCCCACCCGTTCAGCGTCCGCCGCCACATCAGCCAGTCGCCGGGATCGGGGTTCTTCAGCATGTCGTCCGTGACCGGCCGGATCTCTACCCCGTCCCCGACGGCAACTCCCGCCGCCGCCATCAATACGCCGAACGCGAGCACACGCTTCATGGGACCCCCGTCATTGGTTAGGACTTCTTATCCGTGACACGCGCGACGCGGATGTGCGCGTCGTCATTGTCTGCCCGCACGAGACCCCGCTCGGCGAATCAATTCAGAACCTGATACCGCTGCCCGTCCTCGGTAATGATCGTCTTCAGGAAATACGCGTCCGGATCGTCCTTCCGCGGCGACCCGACCACCTTGATCCGCTGCCCCGGCTGTATGACCGCCGGATCGAATCCCATGCGCACCAGCATGTTCGCGGGCGCACCTTCCACGAAGTTGATGATCTTCTCCTCGCCGTCGACCTCCGCCTTCAGCGTCATGGCCATGTGCGGATTGCGGAACTTCAGCGTCTCGACGATGCCCTCGAACTCGACGCTCGTCTGCATATCGTAGATCGCAAACGAATGGTGCGCCGACGCTCCGGCGGACACGGCCAGCATTGCGGCGGCCAGCGAGACGAAAAGCGGTTTTCTCATGAGCTCGTTCCTCGGTGCGTGAACTCAGCGGGATTCCGGCAACGCGTCCACGTCCGGCAAGGTCAGCCCGCGCTGCTGCAGGTATTCGTCCCACAGCGTATCGGTGCAGGTGTATTCCAGCATCTGAATGTCGGGCCGCAGCTCGGCCTCGGCCCGCAGATGCACAGGCTCCGTGTACAGCTTGGGATCGGTCAGCGTGATCTCGTCGACGAGGAAGGTCCGCGTTTCGCCGTCCACCTCGCGCTCGACCTTCGACAGCCGCTCCATGACGTGCGCGTCCGACGTGGTCGCGAGACGCGACATGTACGGGTAAGCCTTCAGGCCGGTCGTCTCGACGACCAGCGTGTCCCCCTCCCAGTGCGCCACGGAATACCCCATTGCCGAGGCCACCGGCGGCGCCGGCGGCGCCGACTCCTGCATGTAGATCTTTCGGTACATCCCGTAACCTTCCCAGTAGATCGTCACGTCCTGCGGACGGTGAATGATCTCGATCGGGAAAGGCGCGCCCCACGGCGCGCGAGGCATGCCGGGCCAGATGCAGTATCGGCCGGGATCGTCGTCGATCTCGAACTGCGATTCGTATTCTTCTTTCAGGCGCTCGGCTTCATCCGTCCACGGCAACTGTTCCGGCGTCTGACGGGCGCGGCCTGCCGGGAACCAGATACCGGAGAAATCCGGATGGGACCCGTCGACCGTCTGGGCCGCTCCCGGCACGGCCGCCGACAAACCGACCGCCGCGGCCGCAAACCCGATGATTCCGGACCGGCGAAGCTTCGCGCGAAGACTCGGCATTACTCAAACTCCCAAATGAATCAATGCGTCGCAGATCGTCCCGTCTGCCGTGCGGGTATCCTACCAGCAAAAAAGCGCCTGTCGCCGCGCGCACGCGGCACCTAATCAGAAGATTGGCAAAGGCGTTTCGCCGTCACCGCAGTGCGGCGGTACCCGCGGCGCCGGCCGCTCGCGCCAACGGCTCCCCGGAAGGCGGATGCGGCCGCGTGACTCGACCGCGTGAGCTCGACGGGAGGCTCGGCCGAACCGTCCCGGAACCGGATGCGCCGGCGCGTCAGGCTCCCTCGTCCCGCCCCGGACTCTCGCCGATCGTGTCGGCGACGTGCGCGCGCCGCGAGCCGAGGGGCTTCGGCTTCCCGGTAGTCGTGTCGCGGCGGGTCTGATGCTCCATCTCGGCGTTGAGCTCTGCGCCGATCAGCACGAAGTAGGCGGAAAGCCAGAACCACATCATCAGCACGGCCACGGCGGCGACCGAGCCGAAAGTCTCGTTGTAGCTTCCGAAGTTCGTCACGTACCACGAGAACAGCGCCGAGCCGATCAGCCACAGGGCCGTCGCGACGGCCGCCCCCCAAAGGACCCAGCGCCACTGCGGGTGCGCGCGGGACGCCGCATAGCGGTACAGCAGCCCCAGTATCCCGACGCAGACCAGTGCCAGCAGCGGCCAGCGGAGCCAGCGCGCCAGGCCCTCCGCAACGGCCGGCAGGCCCAGCGAGCCGATGATGGCCGGCAGCACGGCGATTGCCGCCAGTGCGATCAGCACGAACGCGAGCACCAGAAACGTCAGGAACAGCGCGGTCAGATTCAGCTTGAAGAAGCCCCGCTTCTCTTCCTCCTCGTAGACGATGTTCAGCGCGGTCATCAGCGCCTTGACGCCCTTCGCCGCGCTCCACAGCGCGATCAGGATCCCGAGCAGGGCACCTATGCCGAGCGCGGTGCTGCCGCTCGAGACGACGCGCTGCAGCTGCTGATTCAGCAACGTGCGGGCCTGCTCCGGCATCACGGTCTCGAGCATCTGCATGTGCTGCTGAACGCTTTCGGGGCTGGCGAACAGCCCGTAGATCGCGACGAGCGCGCCGACCGCCGGAAACAGCGCGAACAGCGCATAGAACGCGGCGCCCGCCGCAACGATCGAAAGGTTGTCGCGGCCGACCTCCTGCTTGACCCGCAGCAGGATGTCCCGCCAGCCCGGGCGCGGGATCTCGCCCGGCCGCGCCGCCATGCGTCCGCGATCCGTGTCCGCCGTTTCCGCCATCCGAGCCTCCCGTCGCCACCGGCGCCATCCCGCCCCTCGTACGGCGCATCCAAGCAAGCGCCGTGCCAAACGAACCCGGCCGGGCGCTGCCGCGGCGCGCGCCCGCAGCGATCGTGGCACGAACTTCGCAGCGTCATGGCGCTCCCCCTAAACCCGCCCACCGCAGGAGAACCGCCATGGTCAAACGAAGCCGTCTCGCCCTGCACGTGGCCGCCCTCGGTGTCGTCGCAGGGGCCGCCGTCGTTACCGCCAGCCACGCGCAGCGCGAGCGTGAAGGCGCGCCGCCGGAAGCCTCGCCCGCGCGCGGCGCGACCAGCTATGCCCCGGTCGCGCTCGAACGGCCGTTCGAGGAGGTTTACCAGGAAATGAGCGCGAACAAGGACGATCTCGTGCAGCGCCAGCAGCAGCTCCTTGAATCCCGCTACGACCTGTCGGATCGGCCGGTCGAAGGCGTGACGATGTCCGCCGGCAAGCCCGTGCAGGGCGGCGTACGCGTCCGTCTGCCGGACGGCGTGACGTGGGAACAGCTCGCGTCCATGTCCCGCTCCGAGATCCGCGAGCAGGATCTGTTTCCGGAAGGATTCAAGCCCCTGCCGCATCCGTTCCACGAGGAAGGCGGCATGGTCTTTCCGGAGCATCACATCCAGGAGATCCTGGCGCAGGAGCAGCGGGACCTGAATCGATTCGACATCGACTACGATCTGCCCCAGCACCTGCTGGCAGAGTTTCCTCCGCCGATCTACCTGACGACCAGGCCGGAGCTCGGCGACGTGTCGCAGGGTCAGCTCGTGACGACCCAGAACTACTATCGGCTGTTCAACGGAATACTGAATCCGAAGCAGCTCGAAGGTCTGCGGTTGCTCGTCTCGCAGTTCCCGCAGCAGCAGTTCAATCTGACCGACGATCGCCGCAGCGAGCGCCCGCACCTGGGCGTCAGCTGCTTCGATTGCCACGCGAACGGGCACACGAATGCCGCCACCCATCTGGTCGGCGATATCCGTCCGCAGGAAGTGCGTCGGCGCATCGACACTCCGACGCTGCGCGGCGTCAATCAACAGCGCCTGTTCGGCTCGCAGCGCGCGCTTCGGACCGTGGAGGACTTCACGGAGTTCGAGCAGCGAGCGGCGTACTTCGACGGGGACATCGTCATTGCGCAGAAAAAGGGCGTGAACTTCCTCGAGCGCGGCAGCGAGGTCCACGCGATGGCGGAGTTCCAGGAGATACTGGACTTTCCGCCAGCCCCGAAGCTCAACGCTTTCAGTGAGCTCGATCCCGAGCTCGCTACCGAAGAGGAACTACGCGGCGAGCAGGTCTTCTTCGGAAAGGGCCGCTGCGCGGAGTGCCACCCGCCCCCGATCTTCAGCGACAACTTCATGCACGATCTGAAGACGGAGACCTTCTACAACGAAGACGAGATCGTGAACGGGCGCAAGATGTCGGACGGCGGCGCGACGAAGTCGTTCCCGCTGCGCGGCATCAAGGACAGCCCGCCGTATCTGCACGACGGCAGGCTGCTGACGCTGGACGACACGGTCGAGTTTTTCAACCTCGTGCTCGGTCTCGAGCTGACCGCCGAGGAGAAGAGCGACCTGCTCCGTTACCTCTACACGCTGTAGCCGCGCTTCGATCGCTGCGCGGCGTGCCGGCCCGGCCCGGCGCGCCGCGCGGCGTCGCCGTCAGCGACCGTCGTCGTCGCGAGTCAGAGGCACGAACACGACCGGCAGCACGTCGACGACGTTCAGCTCGCCTTCCGCGGTCTTCTCGAGCAGCTGCAGCGTTTGCGAGCCGCCCTGCGGACCGACCGGCACGACCATCCGGCCGCCCGGAATCAGCTGCTCGACCAGCGGGGGCGGAATCTCCTCCGGCGCGGCGGTGACGAGGATCGCATCGAACGGCGCGGCGGCGGGCCAGCCGAGATAGCCGTCACCGATCCGCACCGTGACGTTGTCGTAGCCGAGGCGTGCCAGCGTTTCGGCCGCGCGAAGGCCCAGCTGCTCGACGATCTCGATCGTGTAGACGTGCTCGACCAGCTCGGCCAGCACGGCCGCCTGATAACCGGACCCGGTGCCGATCTCGAGCACGACTGAGTCCTGATCGACCTCGGCGAGGTCCGTCATCAGCGCGACGATGTAGGGCTGCGAGATCGTCTGCCCGGCGCCTATCGGCAGCGGCCGGTTCTGGTAGGCCTGCTCCTGCAGCTCCGGGGGCACGAACTCGTGCCGCGGCACTTCGGCCAGAGCCGACAGCACGCGTGCGTCGAGCTGACTTCGTTCCGTCTGGCGGCGCGCCGCGCTGGCGCTGCGCTCGATGTCTCGAACCATGTCGGCCCGCTGCTCCTGCCGGCGCTGCTCGACGTCAAGCTGGGCGAGCACGGCCGTCGACGTCGTGCCGCAGCACAGCGTCGAGGCGATCAGCGCCAGAGTCTTGTTCGGCATCTCGGTCACCTCGTGTCGAGCATTATTGTGCCACCTCTCGCGCCGGGTCAGCGACCGGGGCTCGGCGCTTGCGCACCGGCGCGAAGGCGCCGCAGGTGCAGCCGGCGAACCAGCAGATACAGCAGCCCTCCGGATCCGATCGTGGCGGCGGCCGCAACCATTTCCCACGGATTCAGCGTCGCCGCCAGAGCGGCGAACAACAGCGTGAACGCCACGAACACGATCGGCGCCCACGGATAGCCGGGCAGACGGTGCGCCACGGCGGGGCTGCGACGCACCGCCACGAACAGACTCGCGACGGTCGCTGCCGTGCTGAGCCCGAGCGTGAAGCCGAGGTAGGACAGCAGCTGCTGCAGCCCCGCGATCCACACGACCAGGATCGCGAGTACCCCCTGGGCCAGCACGGCGGTCGTCGGCGTCTCGCCTTCGAAGCGCAGAAACGCCGGCATCAGCCCGTCGTCGGCCATCTTCGCATACACCCTCGGGCCCACCATGATCATCGCGGAGACGGACGTGAACAACGCCAGCGCGACGATCGCCCGCACCAGGCCGGCGAGCCCTTGACCGCCCACCGTACCTGCGGCCACGGCCGCGACGTCCTCCTGCCCGACGACCGCATCGAACGGCGGCAACAGGACGAACACCGAGTTCAGCAGCAGGTAGAACAGCATCGTCAGAGCCGTGCCGAGCAGCAGCGCTCGAGGCACCCTGTCCGCGGCCGAGGGTACCTCGCCGGCGAGATAGACGGCCGCGTTGAAACCCGAGTAGCTGAACGATATCCACATCAGCGTCAGCGCGAACGCGGCGATCGAGAACGGCGGCGGCTCGGGGCCGGCTACCGCCGCAAACCCTGCCCACGAAGACAGCCCGAAACCGAAGTAGGCATATGCGCAGAAGACGAGCATCGCGGTGAGCTTCAGACCGACCGCCGCGTTCTGAACCCACGCGCCCTGCCGCATCTTCAGCGCGTGCAGCAGCACGGCGACGGCGATCACCGCCGTAGCGACGGTGTTGCCGGCAATCGCTCCGCCCTGCCGCTCCGCCGCCGGAGCGGCATAGGCCGCAAACGTCAGGGCCGCGTATGCGATGGCGCCGGTGAATCCGGCCAGCAGCGAAACCCACCCCGCGACGAAGCCGGCCGCGGGATGGATGGTCTTCGACAGGTAAAGATATTCCCCGCCCGATTCCGGAGCGAGCTTCGCGAGCGAACCGTAGCTGAGAGCCCCGCACAGAGCCAGCAGGCCGCCGATTACCCAGGCCGCCAGCACCCGATACGGAGAGCCGAGATCCGCCAGCGCGAAGCCGGACGTCGTGAACACTCCGGCGCCGATCATGTTCCCGACGACCAGCGCCGTCAGCGTGACGAGACCGAGAACCGCGGGCGAGCGCCGCTGCACCGTCAGCGCTTCTCGAAGTGGCGGACGAAGGTCTCGCTCATGCCGTCGACAGTCGCGTCATCGGTCAGACGGAAACCGTTGGCCTCGATCTCGTCGGTGAACTCTTCCTTGCTTGCGCGAATGTGCTCGAGCACGAACTCCGGCGACTCGCCCTCGACGCGGTCGAACTCGACGATGACGAGCTTGCCGCCCGGACGCAGCGCCGTGTGGATCGACTCGAGCATGGCTTCGTAATCCTCGAAGTGATGGTAAGCGTCGCAAACGAACACGACGTCCACCGAATCCGCGGGAAGCCGGATCGAATCCTCGGCACCGAGCACGGCCTCGACCTGTGTCAGCCCCCGCTCGGCTGCCTTCTCCTCGATGTGCTCGATGAAGCTCGGCACGATGTCGACGGCGTAGACCTTGCCGCTGCCGCCGACGCGGGCCGCGAGCAGCGGCTCGAACAGGCCCGTTCCGGCGCCGACGTCGGCGACCGACTGGCCCGGGCGCAGCCCGATCCCTTCCACGATCTGCTCCCGGAAGTCGTAAGCCTCCCGCCCTTCGCTCTCGAAGCGATCGACCCAGACCTCGACGTCGAGATTCGGATCCCGATACGGCGCATTGACGTCCTCGGGTTCCGCCTGCTGTGCCTGCACGCCGACCGATACCGCGAGCGCGGCGCAGGCGAGCAATAAAGCTTTGAGCGACGATGATCGGTTGATGTATTTCATGTCGGATCCCCCTTCAGCAGAACTTCTGAGCCGCCGCGCCGCGGCCTCGATAAGATCGCCGGAGAGCCCGCATCGCCCGGCGCAGGCGTCACGGCTTGACGAGCTCGCCGACCATTCGGCCGGCGCCGGTCAGCTGCTTCCACGTGCGGCGCCAGCTGCGCTTCGACGTCGCCTCGCGCTGGATCCGGATCCAGCGGGCCCGCTGCGCGTCGCCGAACAGCCCGGCCAGCCTGAAGCGCAACAGGTCGACGTTGTACGGCTCGGCTCCGTCGAGGCGCATCGGAACGACCCGGTCGATGTCGATCTCGAGGTCGGCCGCGATCGCGTCGAGCCGCGTACGTATCGCGCGCTCGGCCGGCGTCGACGGCGATTCCACGTTGTACGGCGGCGCCCAGTCGCCGATCCCGGCCACGCGATCGACGTGGCTTGCGACGATCACGACGGGCGGCATCCGCCGTTGCGGTTCCTCGGCGAATCGCGCCCGCATCGCGCCCAGCGCTTTGGCGTCCAGCGCACGGTTCTCGACGTCGGCCGGCACGACCCACAGTATCAGGTCACAGACGAACGCGCGCTTCGTCAGCTCCTCGATCGCGGACTCGTCGTCGAGCCCCGGCGAGTCGATCAGATAGGCGGCCGGAGATCCGTGCTCGCGAAGCTCGTAGCCTTCGAACGCTTTCGTGCTCGGCCGCACGTCCACGTCCGCGTGCAGTCCGCCGAGCAGCGTGTTGACCAGGGTCGACTTGCCGGCATTGGTCCGCCCGGCGACCAGCAGCCGCAACGCGCCCGGCAGCGCGAGCACGGCCGCCGCGCCTCCGAGACCTTCGTCGGCGGCCGCTTCGGCAATGCCCTCGGCGTCTAC
>JAFGNC010000037.1 GCA_016927175.1 Gammaproteobacteria bacterium
CGACGACGCACAAGACGCTGCGCGGGCCGCGCGGCGGCATGATCCTCGCGCGCGAGGGCGGCGACCTTGCGCGGCGGCTCGATGCGGCGGTGTTCCCGGGCACGCAGGGCGGGCCTCTGATGCACGTGATCGCGGCGAAGGCCGTCGCGCTGCTCGAGGCGCTGCGGCCGGAGTTCGCCGAATATCAGTCGGCCGTGCTCGCGAACGCCCGCAGCCTCGGCGAGCGCCTCGCGGCGCTCGGCTGCGACGTCGCGACCGGAGGCACGGACAACCACATGCTGCTCGTCGCGCTGCCGCGGCGCGGGGCCGACGCGGCGGCGCAGGCCGCGGCGGACCGCGTCGAGGACGCGCTCGAGCGCGCGCACATCGCCGTCAACGGCATGCCGATGCCGGCCGACGCCGCGGACACGCGCTTCGCGCGCGGCATCCGTATCGGCACGCCGGCCGTCACGACCCGCGGCTTCGGCCGCGAGGACATGGACGCGGTCGCCGGCTGGCTCGCCGAGCTGATCGAGGCGCCCGACTCGCGGGCCGCGATCGCGCGGATCCGGGACGAGGCGCTGGATCTTTGCGCCCGCCGTCCGGTCTATCCGGACTGAACGGCCGCGGCGGAGACACGAGCCGTGCATTGCCCGTTCTGCAACTTCGAAGACACGAAGGTCATCGACTCGCGCCTCGCCGGCGAAGGGCGGCAGGTGCGCCGGCGCCGCGCCTGCGTCAAATGCGGCGAGCGCTTCACGACGTTCGAGTCGCCGGAGCTCGTGATGCCGCACGTGACGAAGCGCGACGACCGCCGCGAGCCGTTCGACGAGGCGAAGCTCCGCCACGGCATTCTGATGGCGCTGCAGAAGCGGCCCGTCAAGACGGAGGACATCGAAGCCGGCATCGAACGGATCATTCACCGGCTGCAGACGATGGGCGAGCGCGACGTCGAGAGCCGCCGGATCGGCGACATGGTCATGGAGGAGCTGCGCCGGCTCGACGAGGTCGCGTACGTGCGCTTCGCGTCGATCTATCGCAGCTTCCAGGACGTCACGGCGTTTCAGGACGAGATTCAGCGTCTGAGGTCGCTGCCGAGATTCCCCGAAGGGCGCGAGCAGATGTCGCTGCTGCCGGAGGACGAAGACAAGTGAGCGCGAGGCGCGGGTGCCGGCCGCTCTGCGGCAAGCCGGAAGGAATGCCACGGGATCCGGAACTCACGGCTCGAGAACGCCGGCACGCCGGAGGGTTCCGATGAACGCCTTCGACTACGACATGATGGCCCGCGCGCTGCGGCTTGCGGCGAAAGGTCTCTACACGACGCGCCCGAATCCGACCGTCGGCTGCGTGCTGACGCAGGGCGAGCGCATCGTCGGCGAGGGCTTCACGGCGCCCGCGGGCGGCCCGCACGCCGAGGTCGCCGCGCTCGCGGCGGCGGGCTCCGCGGCGCGCGGCGCGAGCGCTTACGTGACGCTCGAGCCGTGCAGCCACTTCGGCCGCACCGGCCCGTGCAGCAGCGCGCTGATCGAAGCCGGCGTCGCGCGCGTCGTGTGCGCGATGCTCGATCCCAACCCGATGGTATCGGGCGGCGGCGCGCGGGCGCTGCGCGAGGCGGGCATCGCCGTCGACGTCGGGCTGCTCGAGGCCGAGGCGCGCGACATGAACCGGGGCTATGTCGCCCGCATGACGCGCGGGCGGCCGTGGGTACGCAGCAAGCTCGCCGCGAGCCTCGACGGCCGCACGGCGCTCGAGCACGGGGAGAGCCAGTGGATCACCGGCGCGGCGGCGCGGCGCGACGTGCACCGGTGGCGCGCGCGCTCCGGCGCCGTCATGACCGGCATCGGCACGCTGCTCGCCGACGATCCGAGCCTGACGGCGAGGCCCGACGACCCGAGGCTCGCCGCGCTGCAGCCGCTGCGGGTCATCGTCGACGCGGAGCTTCGGACGCCGCCGACGGCGCGCACGCTCGCGCTGCCGGGCCAGGTGGCCGTGTTCACGACGCGACAGGAAACCGAGCGCTTCACGGCGAGCCTCGCGGGCGCGGCCGCGTCGAACGACGCCGCCTGGGTCCGGATCGAGCGCGTGCCGGGCGGCGAGCGTTGCGATCTCGCCGCCGTGCTCGAGCGGCTCGCGGCTCTCGAGATCAACGACGTCTGGGTCGAGGCCGGCGCGGGGCTGAACGGCGCGCTGCTCGACGCGGGGCTCGTCGACGAGCTGGTCCTTTACTACGCGCCGCAGCTCCTCGGCGACCGGGCGCGCGGCATGTTCGCGATCTCTCCGCCGGCGTCTCTGGCGGAGCGGATCGAGCTCGGGATCCACGACGTGAGGCGCTTCGGTGCGGATTTGCGTATCCTTGCGCGGCCCGTTCCCGCCGCGAATGCCCGACGCGGGCGGGGCTAGCCGGGACTTACGCTGCGGGCAGAGGATCAGCGGCCGTGTTTTCCGGAATCGTCAAAGGCGTCGGCCGCATCGTCGAGCAGGCGGACGCCGGGGGCGACCGCCGCGTCACGATCGGCTATGCCGGCGTGCCCATGGCGCGCCCCGCGCCCGGCGCGAGCATCGCCGTCAACGGCGTCTGCCTGACCGCGACGTCGAGCGACGCCGAGCGCTTCATGGCGGACGTGTCGAGCGAGACGCTCGCCTGCACGGCCTTCGGGAGCTACGCCGTCGGTGCGCGCGTGAATCTCGAGCCCGCGCTCGCGCTCGGCGACGCGCTCGACGGGCATCTGGTGACGGGGCACGTCGACGGCGTCGGCCGGGTCGTCGCGGTCGGCCGCGCGGCGCGGTCGGTGGCCCTGACGTTCGAGCTGCCGGAAGCGCTTGCGCGCTACGTCGCCCGCAAGGGCTCGGTCGCTGTGGACGGCGTCAGCCTGACCGTCAATGCCGTCGCGGGCAACCGGTTCGACGTCAACATCGTGCCGCACACGCTCGAGACGACGGTCATCGCCGACTACCGCAAGGGCACGGCTGTTAATATTGAGATCGACATCGTGGCTCGGTACGTGGAGCGGCTCGTCGCCGGAGCCGGAGTCCACGAGAATCGGACCATCGACCGCGAATTCCTGGAGAGCCATGGCTACTCGAGCACAGACTGAGCGCGCGCTGGCCGGCTTCGACCCGGTCGAGGACATCATCGAGGCCGTGCGGAGCGGCGAGATGGTCGTGATCCTCGACGACGAGGACCGCGAGAACGAGGGCGACATCGTCATGGCGGCCGCGAAATGCCGCCCGGAGCACATCAACTTCATGGCCCGCTACGGCCGCGGGCTGATCTGCCTGACGCTGACGCGCGGCCGCTGCGAGCAGCTGCGGCTGCCGCTGATGGTGTCCGGCACGAATCGCCGCCAGAGCACGAACTTCACGGTGTCGATCGAGGCGGCCGAAGGCGTCACGACCGGCATCTCGGCCCACGACCGGGCGCGCACGATCCGCGCCGCCGTCGCGCCGGACGCGCGTCCCGAGGATCTGAACCAGCC
>JAFGNC010000243.1 GCA_016927175.1 Gammaproteobacteria bacterium
CTGCACAGCCCCCGTGGTGGATGCGATGCAAGGCGAAAATCTGGTCGAAAGCGCAGCGTACACGGGAGTACGTGAGCATTTCGATCAGATTTTCAACGCCGCAGCGCGCCGCCACGGGGGCTGTGCTGAGCTTCCCTAGTCCGCTACGACCAGATACGTCACGACAAGGGCGAGCACGATCGAGACCGCCTGCCAGAAGCGCACCGGATCGCGCTCGGCGAGCGGAACGAAGCCGCGGGCGTAGGCCGGGTTCGGTCGGCGCAGATCCGCCGTGAACTCCGACAGCGCCTCGTGACGGTGCCGCGGGTCTGCGCGCACGGCGCGCTTCAGGGCCGCGTCGATCCACGGCGGGACCGGGTACGCGGCGGCTTCGGCGGGAACGTATCGCAGTCGGGATTGCGCTTTGGCGGTCCACGCCCGTGAGGCGCGGGCCCCGTACGGCAGGCGCCCGGTGATCAGCTCGTAAGTGATCACACCGAGCGAGAACAGGTCCGACCGCTCGTTGCCGGGCATGCCGAGGAAGTACTCCGGCGCCGCGTACTGAGTGGTGCCCGGAATTTCCGTAACGAAAGAATCGGGCGAGGCCTCGAGAACGCCGTCCACGCGGGCGCAGCCGAAATCGATGATCTTCACCGTTCCGTCGGCGTCGATCATGACGTTCTCCGGCCTCAGATCCTGGTGCAGCATGCCCCGGCGATGAAAGGCCCGCAGACCCTTTGCGATCTGCTCGGCGATCGAGCGCACGGTCTCGAGCTCCGGATGCGGATTGTCGGTCATCCACTGCCGCAGCGTCTGCCCTTCGAGGTGCTCCGTCACGACGTACAGAGCGCTGCGGTCGCGATCGGTGAAGGCCGGCGCGACGACGTGCGGCGACTCGATGCGGCGCGCGATCCAGTCCTCCATCGCGAATCGCCGCAGGTAAGCAGGATCGTCGCGAAGGTCCAGCGACGGCAGCTTCAGCGCGACCCGCGCGCCCGTCTCGACGTCGGCGGCCAGGTAGATGTGGCTGCGGTGGCTCACGTGGAGCTCGCGCAGGATGCGAAAGCCGTCGAGCTCGGCGCCGACTCGCGGAATCGGGGGCGGAGGCAGAGTGTCGGCGCGGTCGAGAAAACCGCTCGCATCCGTGCCGCCGGTCGCGTCGATGCGCACGATCTGAAGCGTGACGTTGTCCGGGCTGCCGTTGCGGAGCGCCGTCTCGGCGATCTGCCGGGCCGCCGCGTCGAGGTCCTCGCGGGCGTCGATCGCCCGCGCGATGTCGCGGGGCGCGACGTGCTCGTGCGCGCCGTCCGTGCTGAGGACGAAGACGTCACCCGCGCGGACGTCCAGCTCGCGGTACTCGATCTCGACGCTCGCCGACAACCCGAGCGCCCGCGTCAGGTAGCTCTCCTCGGACGACAGCACGAGGCGATGATCGTGGGTCAGCTGCTCGCAGGTCCCGCCGTGCAGGCGCCAGATGCGGCTGTCACCGACGTGGAACAGGTGCGCCCTCCGGGCTTTGACCACCAGAGCGCTGAACGTGCAGACGTACCCGCGATCCCTGTCGTGCGCGAGATGGCTGCGCGCGGTTTGCGCGTGCAGCCAGGTATTCGCCGCCGCGGCGACGCAGTGTCCCGAGGCTTTGACCGACAACGACTCGGGTGTGCAGTAGTAGTCCGTCAGGAAGCTGCGGACGGCCGATTCGGCGGCGATGCGCCCGAACCGGCTCGTGGAGATACCGTCCGCGATCACGGCACAGACGCCCTTCAGCACGGACAGCCGGTCGGCGGGGACGCATGCGCCGTAGAAGTCCTGGTTCTCGTCCTTGCGCCCGCGCGTCGAAAATTGCCCGATCGCTACCCGCGGCCCGGCGTCTTTCGAAGCGCCCGCTCCGCAGGACCGGGCCCGCGGCGCAGCGGGCCCGCCAGCTTTCGCGGAAGCGTCAATCGGCCGTGGAACGCGCGGCAGACGACGCCAGCATGCCGCCGCCGAGATTCGGCTTGCGGGCCGCGCCGGTGCGCGCGTGCGTGGCGTACAGCGTGAGACCGACGAACGTCAGGCCGCCGACCAGGTTGCCGACGACGGTCGGAATCTCGTTCCACAGCAGGTAGTCGGCGATCGAGAAGTCGCCGCCGAGCATCAAGCCGGACGGGAAGAGGTACATATTCACGATCGAATGCTCGAAGCCCATGTAGAAGAACAGCATGACGGGCATCCACATGCCGATCACCTTGCCCGACACGGACGTGGACATCATCGCGGCCACGACGCCGGTCGACACCATCCAGTTGCAGAGGACGCCGCGAATGAACAGCGTCAGCATTCCGGCGGCGCCGTAGGCCGCGTAGCCGACGGTACGCCCCTCTCCGATCGTGCCTATTGCCTGGCCCACGGCATTCGGCTCCGTCGAGAAGCCGTACGTGAACGTGATGGCCATCATCACCGCGACCGTCAGCGCGCCGGCAAAGTTGCCGAAGAACACGAGCGTCCAATTGCGCAGCAGCCCGCCGATCGTGATCCCTGGCCGGCGATCTATCAGCGCGAGCGGAGCCAGCGTGAATACGCCGGTCAACAGATCGAATCCGAGCAGATAAAGCAGGCAGAAGCCGACCGGAAAAAGGATCGCCCCGGCCAGCGGCTGCCCCGTCTGCACGTTGATCGTGACCGCGAATGCGGCGGCAAGCGCCAGGATCGCGCCGGCCATGTAGGCGCGAATCAGCGTGTCCTTCGTGGACATCAGGATCTTCGACTCGCCGGCGTCGATCATTTTCGTGACGAATTCGGCGGGTATGACATAAGACATCTCGGCGACCTTCCCTTCGTTCCATCCGGTGGTCGAGGCCGAAGTGCCGTCGAGCAGGCGCCGCAGCCTCGATTCAGGAACGCGGATACGAGCCGCGCTCCACTCCCCGCTTCCCGGGGGAAGCAGGCTCGAAGTCGCAGCGTCGTTGCTGCTTGCTGCAGGAGCAGCTCGGGTAGGACGCGTCGTTGCGCCGGGCGCGGCATTGCGCCGAAGTACTGGACTGCCGGCGTCAGCCTTGCAGCGAAACGCCGGCACGGGTCGGATGGTATCGCCGCAAGCGGTGAGGGACAAGGTCGGGCTCACCGCCCGGCGCCGGCGCCCGCCTTCGCGGCCAGGGCCCTCGCTCGGCCGGTGGACCTGAGGGCGGCAGCGCGTTACCTTTTCTCTCCACCGATCGCCACGACGTTCACAGGAGCGAGCGATGCATCCAGTCCCGACGACGGTTCGAAGCGCGCTGATCGCGGCCGGGGGCGCCGCGATGCCGGCGATATGGGCAATCTCGGCGACATGGGCGGCGCCCGCGCAAGCCGAGATCGACGACTCCATCCGCGGCGCGCCGAGCGAGGCCAATCACTTCATCGGGACGCCGGAAGGCTGGGAGCATCCGATGACGCCCTGGGGCGAACCGGACCTGCGGGCGATTCTCGACATGATGCAGGCCTCGCGCGTGCCGCTCGAGCGCTGCGCAGACAGTTACCGCCCCGGCGCGCCGCCGTGCGACATGGATCAGAAATGGGTTCCGGAGGAAGAGCACGCCGCGCGCATGGAGGAATACAACAGCCAGGTCGACCGCATGGCGCAGTTGCTCGCCGAGGGCGACCTCACCGCCGCGTTCAGGGCCGGCGGGTCCAACCGCATTCCGCAGCGGCAGACGAATCTCCTGGTCGACCCGCCGGACGGCCTGCTGCCGGAGCTGACGCCGGAAGCCAAGCTGCGCGCCTACGAGATGGGCAGCGACTGGGCCTTGCCCGGCGAGGACATCACGTTCGAGACGGTCGAGAACTTCGACAGCTGGGACCGCTGCGTGACGCGCGGCATGCCGTCGATGATGATGCCGTACCGCTACAACGGCGGCTTCCGCATCTGGCAGACGCCGGGCTACGTCGTCTTCCAGACCGAGATGATCCACGAGGCGCGGATCATTCCGACCGACGGCCGTCCTCAGCTCGACTCCGAGGTCAGGCAGTGGCTCGGCGAGTCGCGGGCGCACTGGGAAGGCACCACGCTGGTCGTCGAGACGACGAACTACCGCGACGGCATGGCGATCAACAATCCGATGATCAACCTGGCCGTGCAGGGCTCGCCTCCGGGCAACCGCTTCCCGGCCAGCGACCAGATGAAGACGACGGAGCGCATCGTTCGCCTGAACGACGACACGTGGCTCTACGAGATCACGAC
>JAFGNC010000244.1 GCA_016927175.1 Gammaproteobacteria bacterium
GCTTCGTTCAGCTCGAACAGCAGATTCAGGATCTTCGCCCCGGTCCGGTTGTCGAGGTTGCCCGTGGGCTCGTCCGCGAACAGCAGCGACGGGGACGTGACGAACGCCCGCGCGATTGCGACCCGCTGCTTCTCACCGCCCGAGAGCTGCCGCGGATAATGCCGCAGCCTGTGCTCGAGCCCGACCTCCTCGAGCGCCTGCCGCGCCTTTTCGGCCGCTGCGGGTGCCGCGCTGAGCTCGAGCGGCAGCAGCACGTTCTCGATCGCCGTCAGCGAAGGCAGCAGATGAAACGACTGGAAGATGAAGCCGACCTCGCGGTTGCGCAGCGCCGCGCGGCCGTCCTCGTCGAGCGCCGTCAGCTCGGTGCCGTTCAGCCAGACCTTGCCGGACGTCGGCTCGTCGAGGCCCGCGAGCAGCGCCAGCAGTGTAGACTTGCCTGCCCCCGACGGTCCGACGACGGCCGCGGTCTCGCCGCGCCGGATTCCGAGGTCGACATGGTCGAGGATAGTCAGCTCCCCTTCCGGGCTGGTAACCTTTTTCGTAAGCGCTTCCGCTCTCAGCAGGATGTCGGTGTTCATGCGTCAGCGTTTCCTTGCGGCCATCTGCATTCTTGCGGTTCCCATCTGCATGGGAGGGGCTTCGGCGGCGTTCGCCGAAGAGAAGATCGTCGTGGTCGGCGATTCGCTGAGCAGCGGCCATGGGCTGGCCGTGGAGCAGTCGTGGGTATCCCTGCTCGAGCAGCGTCTCGACGAGCAAGGGTACGAATATGAGGTCGTGAATGCCAGCATATCGGGCGACACGACCGCCGGCGGCCTCGCGCGTCTGCCCCGCCTGCTCGAGACGCACGAGCCGGCCATAGTCGTGATAGAGCTCGGCGGCAATGACGGGCTGCGCGGCCAGCCGATCGACAATCTGCGGTCCAATCTCGCGAAGATGGTCGAGCTCGCCGAGCAGAGCGGCGCCGAGGTCATTCTGACCGGCATCCGGATCCCGCCGAACTACGGCCCGGCCTACACCGAGGCGCTCGCGGCCGTTTATCCCGAGCTCGCCGAGGAGTACGACGTTCCGCTCGTATCGTTTCTGATGGACGGCGTCGCGCTGCAGCCGGAGCTGATGCAGGCCGACCGGATCCACCCTAACGCGAAAGGGCAGTCCGTCATGTTCGAGAACGTCTGGCACGTGCTCGAAGACCTGCTGTAGCGTAATGTCGGAAAAGCCCTGGCTTGACGCGTACCCGCCGGGCGTGCCCGCGGAGATCGACCCGGACCAGCATCGGTCGCTGATCGCGTTCCTCGAAAGCCGCTTCGAGCAGTTCGCCGACCGGGCCGCCTTCACCAACCGTAACTCGACGCTGACTTTCGCCGACGTCGACCGCCTGAGCCGCGCGATGGCCGCCTACCTGCAGGCGATCCCCGGCCTCGGCCGGGGCGATCGAGTGGCCGTCATGATGCCGAATCTGCTGCAGACGCCGATTACGCTGTTCGCGGTGCTGCGCGCCGGCATGGTGGTCGTCAACGTGAACCCGCTGTATACCGCGAGGGAGCTCGAGCACCAGCTGAACGACAGCGGCGCGCGCGTCATAGTAGTGCTCGAGAATTTCGCCGATACGGTGATGCGCGCTCTGCCGCACACCGACGTCGAGCGCGTCATCGTGACGACCGTGGGCGATCATTTCCCGCTGCTCGAGCGCGTCGCGACGAATTTCGTCGTGCGGCACGTCAAGAAGCTCGTGCCGAAGTGGGACATCCCGGACGCCGCAGCGTACCGCGACGTGCTCGCCGAGGGCGAATGGCACACGTACGAGCGCCCGGACGTCGGCCCCGACGACATCGCTTTCCTGCAGTACACGGGCGGCACGACCGGCGTCGCGAAGGGCGCGGAGCTGACGCACCGGAACATGCTCGCGAACACGCTGCAGGCCGCCGCGTGGGCGAGGCCCTTCTTTTCGGTCGAGCGCGGCGTCGTGATCACGCCGCTGCCGCTGTACCACGTGTACTCGCTGACGGCGAACCTGTTCTGTTTCGTCGAGCTCGGCGGCCACGACGTGCTGATCACCGACCCGCGCGACATGAGGGGCTTCGTCGCGGAGCTGAAGAAGCGGCCGTTCGCGTTCATGACCGGGGTCAACACGCTGTTCAACGCGTTGCTGCACGCGCCCGGCCTCGACGAGGTCGACTTCAGCTCGCTGCGCGTGTGCATGGGCGGCGGCATGGCTGTCCACCGCGACGTCGCGGAACGCTGGCAGGCGGCGACAGGCGTCGCGATCGCGCAGGGCTATGGTCTGACCGAGGCGTCGCCGATCGTCACGGCGAACCCGCTCGATCAGACCGCGTTCAACGGCTCGGTCGGCGTGCCGCTGCCTTCGACCGACGTCGCGATCTTCGACGATCACGGTCAGCGGCTCGGCCCCGGAGAGATCGGAGAGATCTGCGCAAAGGGCCCGCAGGTCATGGCGGGCTACTGGCAGCGACCGGAGGAGACCGAGAAGGTCTTCTATCCCGACGGCTGGCTGCGCACGGGCGACCTCGGCCGAATGGACGACCAGGGCTACGTGTTCATCGAGGACCGGAAGAAGGACGTCATCGTCGTATCCGGCTTCAAGGTCTATCCGAACGAGGTCGAGGACGTCGTCGCCGCGCACCCCGGCGTGCTCGAAGCGGCCGCGGTCGGCGTCCCGGACGAGCAGTCGGGGGAGGTCGTCAAGCTGTTCGTCGTGCGCAAGGACCCGGCGCTGACCGAGCAGGAAGTGATCGCGCACTGCCGCCGGAACCTGACCGGTTACAAGATTCCGCAGCACGTCGAGTTCATCGGCGAGCTGCCGAAGTCGAACGTCGGCAAGGTGCTGAGGCGGGAGCTGAAGTCCGCCGCCGCGAGCACGGCGGCCTAGCCTCAAAGGCTCAGCGCACCCCACGCGACGTAGATCGCGACGCCGACGAGGCCGCCGACGATCGTGCCGTTGACGCGAATGAACTGCAGGTCTCGGCCGATATGCAGCTCGATTCGCTCGGACGTGGCCGACGCGTCCCACTGCTCGATCGTCTCGGAGACGATGGAGCTGAGCGGGTCGCGGTAGTTCTCGACGAAATACACGAGCACTTCGCGCAGCCAGCGGTTCAGCTTGTCGCCGGTTTCGGCATCGCGGCCGAGCGCCTCGCCGATGCCGCGCAGCTCCTGCTCTATGCCGAGCCGAAGCGCCGAGTCCGGAGCCGTGAACGACGCATGCAGATAGCCGCGGACGCGCTCCCAGATGTCCTGCAGGTAGCGGTGCACGGCCGGATGGTCCACCAGCTCGTCCCAGAGCCGCTGGCCCTTGCGGATCAGCTCCGCGTCGACGTCGAGCGAGCGTTTCAGCGCACGCAGCCGCTCGTTGAACTCGGCCCGCGCGGGGTGATTGGGATCTTCGCCGACTTCGTTCAGGATCCGCTCGAACTCCCCGACCAGCTGATCGTAGATCTCCTCGTCGACGAACTTCGGCAGCCACCAGGGGCTGCGTTCGCGGATGCGCAGGCGGATATGCCATCTGTTGCGTTCGAGCTGCTCGCGTCCGAAGCCGACGAGCTGGTCGATCAGCGTCTGGGTATGGTTGCCCGCGACCAGCACGTCGACCAGGGTCGCGAGCGCAAGGTTGACCGGCACCTGGTCCAGCGCTTCCCGCAGACTCGTCTTCAGCGAATTGCGCAGCTCGGCGCTGTCGACCGCCCGCATCAGCCAGTCGAGCGCAATCCCTGCATCGCGGCTCAGCAGCCGCGCGTTGTCCTCGCGGGCGAGCCAGTGGCCGAGCCTGCCGGCGAGGTTCACGCGCTCGAGCCGGCGCTCGACCGTCTCGCGGGTCATGAAATGGTCGCGGATGAAGCGCGCCAGCGCGCGGCCGATCTCGTCCTTGCGCGTCGGCACGATCGCCGTATGCGGGATCGGCAGGCCCAGCGGGTGCCGGAACAGCGCCGTCACGGCGAACCAGTCCGCGAGCCCGCCGATCATCGCCGCCTCGGCGAACGCTTCGACGATCCCGAGCGCGGGATACTGCGGGCGAAGCAGGCTTGCGGCGACGAACAGCACGACCATCGCGACCAGCAGCCCGGTCGCGAACCGCTGCATCCTCTTCAGCCGGCGCTCGCGCTCGGCCTGTGAGTCGATCATCCGAAGAAGCCGGCGATTTCCGTCTGGATCCTGCGTGCGGCTTCGCGGGGACTGGTCGAAGCGCGGATCGGGCGTCCGACGACGATGTGGTCGGCGCCGTTCGCGAACGCCTGAGTCGGCGTCACGATGCGCCGCTGGTCGTCGCCGCCCGAGGAGTCCGCCGGCCTGATGCCCGGCGTCACGATCAGCACATCGGACCCGAGGTCCTCGCGCAGACGGCGGGCCTCGAGCCCGGACGCGATGACGCCGTCGCAGCCGGCCGCGATCGCCTGCTTCGCCCGGCGCCGCGCCAGCGTCTCGACGTCCATCTCGATGCCGACGCTCGCGAGGTCCGCCTGCTCGACGCTGGTCAGCACGGTCACGGCCAGTACTCTGAGCCTGTCCCCCTTCTCGGCCGCCGCCGCTTCGGTCACGGCCCGCTCGCCGTGCACGGTCAGGAACGAGGCGCCGGAGCGGGCGATCTGCCGCACGGCCGCGGCGACCGTCGCCGGAATGTCGTAGAACTTCAGGTCGGCGAAGACCCGCTTGTCGCGCTCGAGGAGCCAGTCGAGCAGCTGGAAGTACTCGCCCGACATCGCGAGCTCGAGCCCGATCTTGTAGAAATGCACCGTGTCGCCGAGCGCGTCGACCAGCGCTCGGGCTTCGTCGGCGCTCGGGACGTCGAGAGCGACGATCAGTCGTTCCTCGGTCGGAATCTGCACGGCGATCTCATCCGCGTGATGTTGCTGGCAGTTTAGCAGACCGTTCGGCATGCCCTTCCAGCCCTGCCGGGCGCGAAACGGCCACCGATAAGGCATCACGAAAAGGGGGCGGCCGAAAAGGGGTCAGGGCCCTTTAGTCCCGGAAAAGGGCCCTGACCCCTTTTCCAGGCGAAAAAGGCCCTGACCCCTTTTCCGCTTTTCCGGGCGCTGTCCGCCGCCGCGCTCTCGTCAGCGCAGCGCATCGCGCGTCTGCAGAGCGAACCGATCGGTCATGCCGGCGATGTAGTCGGCGATCACGCGGGCCGCGCCGGACCTGCCGTCGCGCTTCTCGGCGGCCTCGGCACGCTCGGCGTGCTTTGCGGGCATCTTGCGATAGTCCGCACTGAACGCGTCGAACAGCAGGCAGATCGTCTCGTGAGCCTGCTGCGTCATCTGCCGCACGTGCGGATGCGTATACAAGTGGTCCATCAGGAAGCGCTTCAGCGCCGCCTGCGTCTCGGCGAAAGGCGCGCTGAAGCCGATCAGCGGCCGCTCCATGCTTCGGACGTCGTCGATCGACAGCGGAGCGGCCTCGAGGACGGCCGCCTCGCTCGTCCTGAAAAGGTCCTGCACCAGCGTGTCGATCATGCGCCGCACGACCTCGCGCTGCACGCGCTCGGGCGCGGCGCCCGGATGCGCCGCCTTGAGCGCCGCGTAGTGCTCGTCGAAGAACGGGATCGACGTCAGCTGCTCGACCGAGATCAGGCCGGATCGCAGCCCGTCGTCCACGTCGTGATTGTTGTAGGCGATCTCGTCCGCGATGTTCGCGATCTGCGCCTCGAGGCCCGGCTGGCGGCGCTCGATGAAGCGCCTCCCGATGTCTCCGAGCATGCGCGCGTTCCGCAGCGAGCAGTGCTTCAGGATCCCTTCCCGCGCCTCGAAGGTCAGGTTCAGCCCCGGAAAGCCGACGTACCGCTCTTCGAGCTCGTCGACTACGCGCAGCGACTGCAGGTTGTGCTCGAATCCGCCGTGCTCGCGCATGCAGTCGTTCAGCGCGTCCTGCCCTGCGTGGCCGAAAGGCGTGTGCCCCAGATCATGGGCGAGGCTGACGGCCTCGACGAGGTCCTCGTTCAGCCGCATCGTTCTTGCGACCGTGCGTGCGATCTGCGCCACCTCGAGCGAATGCGTCAGGCGCGTCCGGTAGTGGTCCCCTTCGTGATTGACGAAGACCTGGGTCTTGTAGACCAGCCGGCGGAAAGCGGTGGAGTGGACGATGCGGTCGCGGTCGCGCTGGAACTCGTTGCGGTAAGCGGGCGGCGGCTCGGCGAAGCGCCGGCCGCGGGACTGCTCGCTGTGGGCGGCGTAGGGTGCGAGCTCCGTCAATCGAGGCCTCCGTCGGCGGTTCGGCGACGGCGGGCCGATTGCGGCCAGGCGAACGCGCCTCGCCGCGGTTTCGAGCTCTGTCGATCGGCCGCCGCATCGCGGTGTCAGCGGCGGCCATTCTAGCAGAGCGCTTAGGGCGGGACGCCCGCGGCGGCACGGGCGGCGCGGCGGTGCC
>JAFGNC010000245.1 GCA_016927175.1 Gammaproteobacteria bacterium
ACCGTGATCGAAAGCTTCGTCTTCATCTGTATCTTCTCCATGTCATGGGGTAGATCGCGGAAGCACTCCGGCTTCCTCTCGCGGAGCCAGGGTGCAAGAGGTATGCCACGGGGCCGAGCGCTCGAAGCGGCGCCGTTTCCTCGGGATCCCGCTCCCGCTCGAGGCCTTTGCCGATGTCGGATGTGTCACCGCTGCCCGACACCGCAAGCGCGCCGGCGTCCCGCCCGCGTCCGAGAACCCCGCGCCAGCGGCCTGCCCCGCGCTCCTGCACGTGCCGCCGATAGACGACACTTCGCCGCCGACGCGAC
Organism: Gammaproteobacteria bacterium; assembly: GCA_016927175.1. GTDB lineage: Bacteria > Pseudomonadota > Gammaproteobacteria > Steroidobacterales > Rariloculaceae > ZC4RG20. The sequence goes on from JAFGNC010000245.1 coordinate 309, forward strand.
GATTTTCGGGCCGAACCGCCGACAATCGCCCGTGTCTCACCCATGCCCGCAGCCGTAAAGTCGTGCGAAAGCGCCGTCTGTCGGGCCATCACGACCGACGGGCCGCAGGCGCGGCTGGCATGCCGCTTGCACCCCGCCTGATCTCGAAAAGCAAGTCGCGGCCGCGAAGCGCTCTCAAAATGCTTCGGGGACGCCGACGAACGGGCCGCGGCACCCGGCCGCGGCCGACAACGGTTTGGCTCGGGATTTTGCGGTTTTACAGGCCGAGCTGACTGGCGGGGGGCTCCCCCCGGCCCCCCGCCGGTTCTTTTCACGTCGAGCCGTTGCGGCGCGGACGCGCGGCTGGACTAGAATTCCCGTGCGAGCCCCGTTGGCGCGGCCCCGGCGCCGCCAGAACCATAAAGAGGTCTTCTTGTACCGCCCGCGATCCATCGTCCGGCTGATCCTGATCGGCTTCACCGTCGTGCTGGCACCGCTGATCACGGCCGTCGTGACCGCGATCATCCAGGTCGACCGCCTGGCCCAGGACAGCCGCGAGGCGCTGATCGAAGCCGGCAGCGCAACGCAACAGAGCCGCACGCTCGTCGAGGAGCTGACGGAGATGCAGCGGGCGCTCGCGAACTTCCAGATCCGCGGTGATCCGGATTTCCACGCCTATTACCTCGATCGGCGCGTCGCCTTTCTGAACGCCGCGGAGAATCTGTCGAAACTGAATCTGACCGAGCTCGGGCGGCAGGAGCTGCACGAGCTGCGGGAGCAGGAGCAGAGCCTGTTCAGCCGGCTGCACGAGGGCTGGAACGATCCGATCGAGGATCTCGCCGAGCAGAACGCGCCGCAGCGATGGACCGAGCTCTCCAACCGGGCCCGCAACGTGCTGTCGGAGAGCGGCCGCCTGATCGAGAGCCAGGTCAACTACACGACGAACACGGCCGGCGACGTGCAGCGGACGCTGCTGCTGCAGGCTGCCGCGGTGATTCCCGCCACGATCATCCTGGCCGGCGTCTTCGTCGTGCTGATCACGAGACCGATGCGCGAGGTCGGGCAGGCGATCCGGCGCCTCGGCGGCCGCGAGTTCGCGGACCCGATCGAAGTGCACGGGCCGCGCGACGTCGAGGACATCGGCCGCCAGCTCGACTGGCTGCGTCTTCGCATCCAGGAGCTGGAGCATCAGAAGATCACGTTCCTGCGGCACATCTCCCATGAGCTGAAGACGCCGCTGACGACGATCCGCGAAGGCGCGGAGCTGCTCGCGGAGAGCCTCGTCGACTCCTCGCCCGAGGAAGCGGAGATCTCCCGGATCATGTGCTCGAACAGCCTGCACCTGCAGAAGCTGATCGAGGACCTGCTTCAGTTCGGCAAGACGCTCGAGATCGTGACTGACCTGAAGGTCATCGAGTCCGTGGACCTCGAGGAGCTGGCGGGCTCCGTGATCGCGTCGCAGACGATCCCGGCGGCGGCCAAATCCATAGAGATCGAGCAGTCGCTCGCCCCCGTGCGTGTCCGGGGAGACGAGAATAAGCTTAGAATAGTGTTAGACAATCTGCTGACCAACGCGATCAAGTACACGCCTGCCGGCGGCCGGGTCCGCATCTCGCTCGAGCAACGGGACGAATACGCCGTCATCGACGTCGAGGACACGGGGCCCGGTGTCGCGGATACGGAGAAGCAGAAAATCTTTGAACCCTTCCAGCAGGGTCAGGCCGAATACCAGTCGAGCGTCAAGGGTACGGGGCTAGGTCTGGCCATCGCCAGGGAGTACGTGGAGGCGCACGATGGGTATATTGAAGTCGTCAGCTCGACGGAAGGCGCACACTTTCGCGCGGCCTTCCCGCTGGCGGGTCCGAAACGCTCGGCGTAAGGCAAGCGGCATCTCGATCGCGGCCGCGCTCGTGCTGATCGCCGCGTGCGAGACGAACCGCGTCGAGCCGGAGCCTCCGCCGCCCCCGGCGCCGGTCGCGCAGGCCGGCGAGCTCGCGGATCTCGCGAAGTTCGGCAACACGGTCCGGCGGCTGGACGAACGGCAGCTCGAGCGCGAGTACCGGCAGCTCGCTCTGCAGAACGATTCGGCGCCGTCGAGCGACGCCGCGATACGGCTGGCGCTGTTGCTGAGCGCGCCGAACGCGCCGTTCAACGACATCGATCAGGCGACGCGTTTCCTGCGGGACGTGATGTATCGCGAGACCGGGGATCCGCAGTCGCATTCGGAGTTCGCGCAGCTGCTGTACAACCTGCTGAGCGAGCGCATCTACTCCGAGTCGGACGACGAGCCGCTGCAGTCGCTGCTCGATCAGGCCCGCGAGCGCAACGACGAGCTGACGGCCCAGGTCATGCGCCTGCGTAACCAGCTCGACGCGGAGCGCGATCGGGCGGAGACGCTGGAAGGGCAGCTGAATGCGTTGAAAGAGCTCGAAGAGCAGCTCTCTCAGGACGAGGTGATACGGTAAACAGCATGCGCGACAAACCGCGGATTCTTCTGGTCGACGACGATCCGAGCCTGCTGAAGGTGCTGGCGATCCGGCTGCAGCGGCAGGGTTACGAGGTCAAGACCGCCGAAAGCGGCAAGAAGGCGCTCGCGGCGCTGCCGGGCGTGCGCCCGCACGTCGTGATCACGGACATGCGCATGGACGGTATGGACGGGCTCGCGCTGTTCGACGCGATCCACGCCAGAGAGCCGACGCTGCCGGTCATAGTGCTGACGGCGCACGGCACGATCCCGGATGCGGTCGACGCAACGCAGCGCGGCGTATTCGCCTATCTGACGAAGCCGTTCGAGCGCGACCAGCTCGTCGACATCATAGAGCGGGCTTTGAGTATGTTCGGCGAGCCGTCGGAGGCCCCGACCGAGGACGCCGAGTGGTGCAGCGACATCATCACGCGCAGCTCCACGATGGAGACACTGCTGCGAGAAGCATGGATGGTGTCGCAGAGTGACGCCAGCGTCCTGATCCGCGGCGAGAGCGGCACCGGCAAGGAGCTCCTGGCGCGGGCGATACACAAGGCGAGCGCGCGGCACGAGCGCCCGCTCGTTGCGGTGAACTGCACGGCCATTCCGGACCAGCTGTTCGAGGCGGAGCTCTTCGGCCACGAGAAGGGCGCGTTTACGGGCGCCACGCATTCGCGCGAGGGCCTGATAAAGGCCGCGGACAAGGGCACGCTGTTCCTCGACGAGATCGGCGACATGCCCCTCCCGTTCCAGGCGAAACTGCTGCGGATGCTGCAGGAGAAGGAAATACGCGCCGTCGGCTCGACCAGCGCGATGCCGGTCGACGTGCGCGTGATCTCGGCAACGCACCAGAACCTCGAGGACGCGATCGCGGAGAAGACCTTCCGGGAAGATCTGTACTACCGGCTCAACGTCGTCACGCTCGAGATCCCGCCGCTCGCGAAACGCCGCGAAGACATCCCGCTGCTCGCCGATCACCTGCTCGAACGCGCCCGCTCCGAGCGACGCAACGCGGCCGTCGAGGTGACGGGTTTCTCCAAGGAGGCGATGGAGCTGATGATGGCTGCGCCGTGGCCGGGCAACATCCGTCAGCTGCGAAACGTCGTCGACCAGTGCGTCGTGCTGGCGACGGCCCCGCTGATTCCGGCAAGCCTCGTGCAGAGGGCTTTGCGGCGCAAGGAGAAGGCCTTCCTGCCGTTCGCGAAAGCCCGCGACGCTTTCGAGTTCGAGTACCTGACGCATCTGCTCGAAATGACGGAAGGCAACGTCGCGCAGGCCGCGCGGCTGGCCGAGCGCAACCGATCGGAGTTTTACAAGCTCCTGCACAAGCACGACCTCGAGCCGGAGCTGTTTCGCCGCGGCGACGCGGACGAGAAAGTGTCACCCGCGCCCGACACCGCTTACTGACCGCCGAAAGCCCAGCATTGGTGAGGGCTGCGCACGGACGCGGCGCACCCCGCAGGCGTTCGGCGTTGCCCCGCAGCACCAGTCGGCCGCCCGCGCTCGAGCGTCCTGCCACCTCGCTGCCCGCGTCCTAAGCCCATGTTCCCGCAGCGTTTGCGGCCGTTACGGAGGTACCGGGCCCGCATTGGCACAAACGCTGCAATTCCCCCGGGTACGGAACCAATGGAAGGGAACGAAAATGCTTTACTGGGCTTTGATCTTCTTCGTGCTGGCGCTGATCGCCGGCTTCCTCGGCTTCGGCGGCATCGCCGGCGCCGCGACGAGCATCGCACAGATCCTGTTCATCGTCTTTCTGGTGCTGCTCGTGATCAGTGCGCTGGTCAGCGCCTTGCGCGGCCGGCCGCCGTTGTAACGTTCGAAATGTAAGGGACCAAAGCGCAAGGGGCCGGAGTCGTAACGGCCCAGAGCGTAACGGCGACAGCGGATCGGCCCGCGGCGGCCGGACCCGCTTGCGCGCGCAGCCCCGGGAGTTGACGGGAGCGCGGCGAATCACGACCATCGCAGGCGTCGGCCAGCCGTCGGCTCGCGATGCCGGCTGCCGGCCCCGAGCTCTTCCGGGGGAAGGATGACGACTCCGATCAGACGACGCTTCGGCCTGCCGGCAGGCACGGCTGCCCTGCTCGGCCTCCTGGCCGGCGGCGGCGCGCTCGCACAGGACGACGCCGATCGCCTCGAGCGGCTCACCGCGCTCGAGGCGAGGCTCGCCTCGCTCGAGCAGGAAATTCGGCTGCTCGAGGACACCAAAGCGATCAAGCGCCTGCAGCGGGCGTACGGGTATTACCTCGACGAGGGCCTGACGGATGAGATCGCGCCGCTGTTCGCGGCGGACGCGACGGTCGAGATCGGCCAGTCAGGCGTCTACGTCGGCAGGGACAGCATCGCGGCTTATTACCGGCACGTGCTCGAGGACGCCGCGGCGCCGGGGCATCTCAACAACCACCTGATCATCCAGGGCATCGTCAACGTCGCCGAGGACGGCGCCACGGCCAAAGGACGCTGGCGCGCGCTGATGCAGCTCGGCGAGCACGGCGAAAGCGCGATCTGGGGTGACGGGCCGTACGAGAACGAGTACGTCAAGGAAGACGGCGTCTGGAAGTTCAGCAAGGTGCACTGGTACGGCACGGTGATCGCGCCGTACGACCCGGGCTGGCACAAAGCGCCGATGCCGCTGCCGGGCCCGAGCGAGGAGCTGCCTCCGGACCGGCCGCCGACCGAGGTTTATCAGAGCTACCCGTCCGCGCATCTGCCGCCCTACCACTACGACAACCCGGTCTCGGGCAGGCAGCCGCCGCGATGAGCCGGATCGCAATTGCCGCGGGCGCGGCAGTGACGGCGGCGCTGCTTGCCGCGGGACTGTCGGCGCCGTCCATCGGCCAGGACGCCGCCGCGGCGCGGATCGCGGCCGCGAGGGAGCGCCTCGCCGCGATCGAGCGGCGCAGCACGCGCGTCGCGGACATCAACGAGATCGAGAACCTGCAGCGCAGCTACGGCTACTACACGGACAAGATGCTGTGGGACCACGTCGTCGACCTGTTCGCCGACGACGGCACGCTCGAGATCGGCGACAGCGGAATCCATGTCGGCAGGAACAGCATCCGCCGTTACCTGTACAGCCTCTCCGGCGGCGTGCAGGGGCCGCTCGAAGGTGTGCTGTACGACCACATGCAGCTGCAGCCGGTCGTGACCGTCGCCGACGACGGGCTGACGGCGAACGGCCGCTGGCGCGCGCTGCTGCTGACCGGCGAGCACGGCGCGGGCTCCGGCGGCAACTGGGGCGAAGGCGTCTACGAGAACACCTACGTCAAGGAAGACGGCGTGTGGAAGATTCAGTCGCTGCGCTGGTACGGCACGTTCTTCGCCCCCTACGAGGGCGGCTGGCTGAACGCCGATCCCGACGCGATCACCGAATACAGCCGGGGGCGCGGCGTCGAGCCCGACCGGCCGCCGACGGGCGATCATGAGCCCTATCCCGCGGCAGACATCGTGCCGTTCCATTATCCGAATCCGGTCACGGGGACTCGTGCCACCGGAGGTCCGGGCACGGAACGGCCTTTCGACGGCGACTGACGCGGCTGCGGGCAGGAGCCGCATCCAGCGCCGCGGTGGCCGCGTGTCAGCCGGCGCCGCTCAGCAGGGCCGGCAGCTCGCGCATGTCGGTGAACAGGACGGCGCCGGCCGCCGCCATCGCGTCGGCGTCCGCATACGCTCCGCCGACGTAGCCGAATACCGTCATGCCGGCGGCGCGCGCGCCGCGCGCGCCGGTCGCCGTATCCTCGATCACCGCGGTCCGCCGCGGGTCCGCCCCGGCCGCGGCCGCGGCTGCCAGGAAAAGATCCGGCTGCGGCTTGCCGGGCAGGCCGGAATCGGGCGAGAAGATGCGCCCCTCGAAGCGCGGCAGCAGGCCCGTCACCCCGAGCGTCGTGCTCATCTTGACGAGCGGTCCGTTCGACACGACCGCGGTCGGCACGTCGAGCGCGTCGAGCACGGCCTCGACGCCCGCGACGGCGCGCACGGGACGCCGCTCGAACTCCTTATATAGCGCCCTCCTCCACGCATCGAAGAAATCCGCCGGTGCCGGCCGGCCGAGCAGCCCTTCGATGATCGCGAGACACTGCGGCACGGTCTTGCCGACGAAGGTCTCGACGACCTCGTCGAGGGGCATGCCGATGCCGATCGCGCCGAGCGCCTGCTCGAGGACCTCGTTTGCAATGGGCTCGCTGTCGACGAGCACACCGTCGCAATCGAATATGACGAGGTCCCACGCCGGCCGCGCCGGCTCGCGTTCTCTCATGCCGCGGATCTCACGCTTCAGGGAACGCGGCAAAATACGGCGGCGCCCGCGCCGGATCAAGCCGGGCGCAGCCCCTCAGTTCCATTGCCGGTCGCAGCGTGTAAACTGTGCGCTCGTCCTGGGGGGGAGCCCGCACCGCTATGCCGCAAACGCCCGTCGCACCGGCCTATGAACCGCCGTCAGGCAGGCGCCTCGCCGTCAGCGCTCTGGTCGCCGTCGTCGCGGCGGCCGTCGTGCTCGTCGCCTTCGTGCTGCCGGCGGAATACGGTGTCGACCCGCTCGGGATCGGCCGCGCGCTCGGGCTGACGGCGCTCGAGCAGCCGGCGCGCACGATCGAGATCGTCGACGTCGTCGGCGGCAACGAGCAGGTCGTCGAGGCGGAGATCCCGGATTTCGGCGAGCCGGTACCGCTGCCGAACCCGGCCGTCCACCAGGCACAAGCCGAGCCGGCCGGCACGGAGACGCTCGAGATCACGATTCCCCCCGAGGGGGAAACCGAGGTCAAGCTGTGGATGGACACGTCGAAGTCCGTCGTCTATTCCTGGAGCGTCGACCGCGGCACGATCTACTCCGATTTCCACGGCCATACGCCGGATGCCGGCCCTAATTTCTTCGTCCGCTACATCGAGCATCAGGAAACGAACGGCGGCAACGGCTCCCTCGCGGCACCGTTCGCCGGCGAGCACGGCTGGTACTGGCTCAACTACAACGATTTTCCGGTCACCGTCACGCTGTCCGTGACGGGATACTACGAAGACATCATCGACTACGGTATTTTCTGAGACGACCGCAGCTGAAAACTGAATTGGGGGGCGGCGTTCGCGACATCGGCGCGGACGCCCGAAGCTGACGATTCCTGACGACGATCGAGTGCGATCCGCGGAACGCTGCAGCGGAACGCTCCCCTACGGAGCGGCGACGGCTCTGACGGCGAAGAGGCACAGTTCCTTTCCTGCCGCGACGGAGCTCTGAGCCTCAATCAGACACCGGCACCGATCCGCCCGAATAAGAAGCCGAAGGGAGGCGTGGTTCATGTGGCAGCAAGAGTACTTACCGATCGCAGATAGCCTGACCTGGTCGGCGCTGGCCGCGGCAGTGCCGATATTCGTCCTGCTGCTGCTGATCGGCGTGCTGCGCAAACCGGCGTGGATCGCCGCGCTGTCCGGGCTCGCCGCGGCGGCGATCATCGCGATCGGCGTGTACGGAATGCCGGTGTCGCTCGCGGTCAGCTCGACCGCATATGGCGCGGCTTTCGGCCTGTTCCCGATCGGCTGGATCGTGTACTGGGCCATCGTCCTTTATCGACTCACGCTCGAGACGGGCAAGTTCGAGGTCATCAAGGACTCGATCGGCGGCCTGACCACGGACCGGCGGCTCCAGGCGATGCTGATCGCTTTCGCGCTGGGCGCGTTCATCGAAGGCGCGGCCGGATTCGGCACGCCCGTAGCCGTCGCCGCGGCCATGCTGACGGGGCTCGGCTTCTCCCCGTTCTACGCGGCCGGCATCTGCCTGCTCGCGAATACCGCGCCGGTCGCTTTCGGCTCGATCGGCATTCCGGTCGTGACGCTCGCGCAAATCACCGGCCTCGAGCAGGACCTGCTGAGCGCATGGGTCGGCCGGCTGTGCGCGCCGGTCGCCGTGTTCATCCCGGCGTATCTGGTTCTGGTCATGGGCGGCACGCGCGCACTGTCGGGCGTGCTGCCGGCCGCGGTCGTCTGCGGCGTCTCGTTCGCGTCGATGCAGTTCCTGATGTCGAATTTCGTCGGTCCGTATCTGGTGGACATCGTCGCGGCGCTGACGGCGATCGTCGCGCTGATCGTGCTGTTCAAGGTCTGGCACCCGTCGGACACCTTCCACCTCGAGGGCGAGTCCGAAGCCGTGATGACGATCAAGAAGCACGGCATGGGCGAGACGCTGCTGGCATGGTCGCCGTATCTGTTCCTGGTCGTGTTCGTGCTGATCTGGGGCAGCCCGATCGGCGCCACGGTGCTCGACACCGCGTCGGCCACAGTCCAGTGGCCGGGCCTGCACAACGTCGTGCAGCGTACGGCGCCGGTCGTCGACGGCATCGAGCCCTACGCCGCCACGTTCAACTTCAACTGGCTGTCGGCCGCCGGCACGGCCTGCGCGCTTGCGACGATCGCGGCCGCTTTCGTGCTGCGCGTGCCGCCGCGCGCATACGTCCGCCTGCTCGGCTCGGTGTTGCACCAGCTCGCGTTCTCGCTGCTGACGATCGCCGCGGTGCTCGGGCTCGCGTTCCTGATGAACTATTCCGGCGCCACGGTCACGCTCGGCCTCGCGTTCGCCGCGACCGGCGCGCTATTCCCGTTCTTCAGCGCCCTGCTCGGCTGGCTGGCCGTCTTCCTGACCGGCAGCG
>JAFGNC010000246.1 GCA_016927175.1 Gammaproteobacteria bacterium
GCAAGACTTCGGAGCGCACCGCGCCAGTCGACGCCCGCGGCGATCACCGCGCATAGAAACGCGCCGACCGCGATTTTGGCCAGCAGGATCAGCGTCGCCTTCGAGGGCCGCCGGCCGGCGCGGGATCCGGCGCCCTGCCCCGCGGCCGACGCCGCTCGGTCGTCGCTGCCGGGCCCGCCTTCCGGAGCAAGCTCACCGGTCGCTGCAGCCTCGGGTTCTCGGTGTGTGGCGGGCATGTTCTCTCGAGCGGCAAGCCGTTCGGAACGGGTTCATTGTCGTTGATCGGCGCTCGTTATTCGACGGGGTGGCCGCGGCGCCTTCGCATCGGGCGGAGCAAATCCCGTGCCACCCTTCGCCCCGCGCTCCGGCCGCGGCTGGCGCGGGATTTTTGCAGGAACTGAACGTTATCGTTTCAAATTCTGCACTGGCGGCGGATTCAGGAAGGCGCCGGCCCGGCCTTCGGACGGATCTCCTCCAGCAACTGCTGCAGCGAGTGCTGCCTGACCGGCTTGGCGAAATGATAGCGGAAGCCGGCGTCCTGGGCCGCGCGCCGGTCCGCTTCCTGCCCCCAACCCGTCACGGCCACCAGCACCGGAGGATGCGGACGGGTTCTCTTCAGCTCCCGCGCGACGTCGTACCCGCTCATACGCGGCATGCCGATATCGAGCATCACGACGTGCGGCGCGAGCTTCTCGGCCGCGGCAAGGGCCGTTTGCCCGTCATAGACGGCATATGCGTCCTGCCCCATTTCCTGCAGCAACAGGTTCAGGCTGTCGGCCGCATCCTTGTTGTCGTCGACGACGAGCACGCGCAACCGGGGCAGCTCGGCCGTCGGGGCACCTTCTCCCCGCGCGACCACCTTCAGGTTCTCGACGGGCCGCGGCAGGCGAACGACGAACTCGCTGCCCTTGCCCGGCCCCTGACTCTTGGCGCGCACCGTGCCGGCGTGCAGCTCCACGACGCGGCGCACCAGTGCGAGGCCGACGCCGAGGCCCCCCGGCCCCTTGGCGGCATGCGTCTCGAGCTGCGTGAACAGCTCGAAGATCGCGTCGAGGTGCGCAGGCTCTATGCCGATGCCGGTATCTTTGACGCTGATCTCGACGTCCGTCTCGCGCGTCACGACGGACAGATAGATGTCGCCGCCCTCGGGAGTGTATTTCGCCGCATTGTTCAGCAGATTCACGACGACCTGGGTGAGCCGCAGCGGATCGCCCTGGATCGTCAAGGGGCCGTCGGGCATCGAGACATGCAGCGAATGACCCTGAGAATCGATCAATGGCCGGCTGGTATCGATCGAGCGGTTCAGGATCTCGACCAGATCCATGGTTTCACGGCCGATGCTGAACCGGCCATGGGCGATGCGGTTGACGTCGAGCAGCTCGTCGATGATGCGCGTCAGGTAGCTCGTCTGGCGCTCGATCATCTGGCGCATGGACTCGAGCGTCGGATCGCCGAGCCCCTTTCTCTCCATCAGCTGCACGGCGTTCTGGATCGGTGCGAGCGGATTGCGCAGCTCGTGCGCCAGCATCGCGATGAACTCGTGCATGCGCTGCGTCGTATCGGCAAGCGACTCCGCATGCCGCCTTGCCGTCAGATCCTGCGTGACCAGGACGAACCCCCGGTGACGGCCTTCGCCGTCGTGCAGCGCGCTGATCACGTTGCCGGCCCAGAACTGAGTCCCGTCCTTGCGGACGCGCCAGCTCTCGTCGCCGACGTTGCCGTGCTCCTTCGCCTCGATCAGCTGATGCCACGGCTTGTTCGCGGCAATGTCTTCCGACGCGAAGAAGTGCGAGTAGTGGCGCCCGATCACCTCTTGCGCCGAATAGCCCTTGATCTTCTGAGCGCCGGTGTTCCAGCTGCTGACGAAGCCCCGGCGGTCGAGCATGACGATCGCATAGTCGCGGACGCCCTCGACCAGCAGCCTGAAGCGCTCTTCGCTCTCGGCGATTTGCTGCTCGTGCTTTCGCCGCTCCGTCAGGTCGCGGGTGATCTTGGAAAAACCGATCAGGTCGCCGGAGCGGTCGCGCAGCGCCGTGATCACGACGTTCGCCCAGAATCGGGAGCCGTCCTTGCGGATGCGCCAGCCCTCGTCCTCGAAACGGCCTTCGAGCATGGCGGTTTTGAGCTCGTGCTCCGGCCAGCGGCGTTTCAGATCCTCGGGCGGGTAGAAGCGGGAGACGTGCGAGCCGATGATCTCGTCGGCCTCATAGCCTTTCAGGTGACGCGCGCCTTCGTTCCACGTGCTGACGAACCCGTCCTTGTCCAGCATGAAGATCGCGTAATCGCGCACGTTCTCGACCAGGGCGCGGAAGCGCTCCTCGCTGATCCGAAGCTGCTCCGCCTGCTGCCGCTTCTCCGTCAGGTCGCGCGTGACCTTCGAGAAGCCGACGAGCCGGCCATCCTCGTCGCGCAAGGCCGTGATGATGACGTTGGCCCAGAAGCGCGACCCGTCCTTGCGCACTCGCCAGGACTCGTCCTCGAATCTGCCGATGGCGGCCGCCTGCTCGAGCTCGTAATCGGGCCAGCCGCGCTCGACCTCCTCCTGGGGATAGAACCGCGAGAAATGCGAGCCGACGATCTCGTCGCGCGTGTAGCCTTTGATCGCCTCGGCACCTTCGTTCCAGGTGACGACGTGCCCGGAGGCATCGAGCATGAAGATCGCGTAGTCGCGCACGGATTGGACGAGGAGCCGGAACATCCGGTCGGAAACCTCGAAGCCCGTTGGCGGGAGCGGCTTTTCGCCGTTACTTTTGTTCATCGCGGAAGTACTGACCGTTCAGGGCGCGCAGACCGGAGCATTCGCGGCCCCGCCGTCAGCAGTGAGACCATTATTAGCTGCTGATCCGTCCGCGCCAATAGGCACTGCCGCCGCCGCTCGGCGGATCCGATCCGGCCCCGTCGCGACGGCTCGTGCTCCGTAGTTGCCGATATCACCAACGATGGCGCCCGCAGAGACTGAAGAGCAATGGCGAAACGGAGCGGTCCGAGGCGCGAAGGAAGCGCCTAACACTTTGAAATTATGGCGTATGTGGTGGAGCCGAGGGGGGTCGAACCCCTGACCTCCGCATTGCGAACGCGGCGCTCTCCCAACTGAGCTACGGCCCCACTGCCTGAATCTGCGCTCTACCGAACCGGACGGTGCCTGTATAGAGCGGAGCGGAATTGTAACCGGTTTTTCGCGATTTGTGCGCGCCGGCCGCGGCCGAGCCTCAGCCTGCCGGCACGTGCTTCAATGCGCTTCGCCCCGCCGGTATAGTCCGGGCAAAGGCGGCAGCGGCGTCGCCCGCAGTCAACGCAAAACGTCTTCCGGGGGGACCGATGACGCAACCCACCTCGCCACTCGAGTCGCGGCGCGCGCTGCTGCGCTTCCTGGCCGGCAGCCCCCTCGTCTACGGGCTCGGTGAGCTCGGATTCGGCCTCGAGCAGGCGCTCGCACAGGCGGATTCGCTGATTTCGGACCCGGAGCACGCGGTCAACGTGTTCGACTTCGAGAACTACGTGAAGGAGAACATGCAGGTCGGCCACTACACCTACATGGCGTACGGCAGCGACGACTCCTCGATGCTGGCGGTGAACCGCGAGGGCTACCGGAAGATCAGGCTGCGCCCGCGCCGGCTGATCGACGTCTCCAGTATCGACATGTCCGTCGAGCTTTTCGGCCAACGCTACGACATGCCGATTTTCTGTGCCCCCTGCGGCGCGCAGGGCGCGTTCCACCCGGAAGGCGAAGTCGCGGTCGCGAGGGCTGCGAAGTCCGCCAACACGCTGCAGATCCTGTCGACGGTCACGAATCACTCCGTCGAGGACGTCGTCGCCGCCCGCGGCGCGCCCGTCTGGTATCAGCTCTACCCGACCACCGACTGGAATCTGACGCGACACCAGATCGAGCGCGCCGAGCACGCCGGCTGCACGGCGCTCGCGCTGACGGTCGACATCGTCGCGCGCAACATGGAGGAAAGCGCAAGACTGCGCCGCCATGAAAACCCGGCGTGCATCGCCTGCCACGAGCCGAATCCCGGCCTCGATCTGCGGCTGAAGCCGATGTTCGACGGCTTCGACACGCAGGGCATCGGCATGGGCATCGGCGGACTGACGTGGGACTACGTCGACCGACTGAAGGACACGACGTCGATGAACGTGCTCGTCAAAGGCATCGTGACGGCCGAGGATGCGGTGATCGCGCTCGAGCGCGGCGCCGACGGCATCATCGTGTCGAATCACGGCGGACGCGCGGAATCGAGCGGCGTCGCGAGCGTCGAGTCGCTGCGGGAAGTCGTGAACGCCGTGCAGGGACGAGTGCCCGTGCTCGTCGACGGCGGCATCCGCCGCGGCACCGATGCGTTCAAGGCGCTCGCGCTCGGCGCGGACGCGGTCTGCATCGGCCGGCCCTACCTGTGGGGGCTCGGCGCCTTCGGCGAGGCGGGCGTCGCGCGCGTGCTCGAGATCCTCGAGCGCGAGCTCCGCATCGTGATGCAGCAGATGGGCACACGGAACCTGCGCGACATCACGCCGCGCTCGGTGCAGGTCTAAGCGCCTGCCGGGCCGCGGAGGACTTTCAGCGCATGCTGCGCCCCGGCGACACGGCACCCGACTTCTCGCTGCCCGATTCGGCCGGTCAGGCCCGCTCGCTCGAGTCGCTGCTGTCGCCCGACGGCCTCGTGCTCTTCTTCTATCCGGGCGACTTCACGCCCGTCTGCACGCGCGAAGCCTGCATGATCAGGGACCTGCGCCCCGAGCTCGAGACGCGCGGCCGCGCCGTGGTTGGCGTCAGCCCCGACGATTCGGACACGCACCGGCGCTTCCGCGAGCGCTACGCGCTCGAGTACCCGCTGCTGTCGGATCCGGAGAAGCGCGTGATAAGCCTTTACGGCGCCGCGGGTCCTTTCGGCCTCGTCCGCCGCACGACCTATCTGATCGGCCCGGACCGTAAAATCCTCGACGCCGCCAGGGCGGATCTGCGCCTCGGCCCGCACGCACGGCTGCTGCGGCGGCTTCAGCCGTAAACCGTGATCAGCAGCCGCCGTTCGTGCGGCCGCAGCCGGTGCTCCCACAGGTAGATGCCCTGCCAGGTGCCGAGCGCGAGGCGGCCGCGGCGGATCGGGATCGTCAGCTCGGAATGCGTCAGCACGGAGCGCACGTGCGCGGCCATGTCGTCAGGGCCTTCGGCCGTGTGCACGAAGCGGGGGTCGCCGTCCGGCACCAGGTCGCCCATGAAGGTGTCGAGGTCCCGGCGCACGTCGGGATCGGCGTTCTCGCACAGCATCAGCGACGCGCTGGTATGGGAATTGAAGATGTGGCAGAGGCCGGTGTCGACGCCCGCGCCCTCGATCGCCCGCGCGACCTCCGCGGTCACGTCGTACGTGCCGCGCCCGCGTGTCGCGATCCTGATCTCGGTCCCGAACACGGCAGAGATTACAGAGCTTCCGCGGGATCGAGGGCTTCCGCGGTCTCTTCCGTCTGCTCCTTCAGCTCGGTGTAGATGCCGCCGAAATCCGCCCGCAGCCCGTAGCGCACGCGCAGCGTCTTGACCTTACCGAACCAGGGTATGCTGACGATGTACACGTTGTCGTACTCGTCCGGCGCCATCTCGGGCACGTTCTTGCTGCCGTGCAGCTCCTCGATCAGCGGCGCTATCGTATCGCTGTGCGACACGACGAGCACGATCTCGCCCTTGTGCTCGCGCAGCACATCTTCCATGAAGCCTGCGTAGTCATGGTGGTCGGCGACGCCGACGTCGAGCTCGAGGCGCCGAGCGAGCGGCTCCGCCGTCTGCTGCGTGCGCAGCGCTTCCGACGCGTAGATGGCATCGACGCCTGCGACGACGTCGACGTCCTGCAGAAAATCCGCGAGCAGCTCGGCGCGGGCCTGCCCCTGCTCGTTGAGCGGCGGGTCGCCGCCCTCCGCCATCGTGCGGTCCGTGTCCGCATGGCGGACGAA
>JAFGNC010000247.1 GCA_016927175.1 Gammaproteobacteria bacterium
CCGAGTGCATCGAGTTCGCCGTGCCCATGCCGGCGCAGACGCCCGGGCTGCGGACCGCTGCGTCGGCCATGCCGGCGAGCTCCTCGAGCGTGACGCGGCCGGACGCGACATAGCCGGACTTCAGGAACACGTCCTCGATGTCGACGTGCTTGCCGCGCCAGACACCGCTCTGCTGATAGCCGCAGACGACGACGATCGTCGGCACGTTCAGGCGGCCGGCCGCCATCAGCTGGCCGGGAGTCGTCTTGTCGCAGGACGCGAGGCAGACCATGCCGTCGAGCAGGGCGCCCTCGACCTGCACCTCGATGTCGTTTGCGATCAGGTCGCGCGTCGGCAAAATGTACGCGCCGCGCCGGCCCGCGCTCGTGATGAAGTCGCTCGGGGCGGCCGTGCGGATCTCGAAGGGCAGGCCGCCCGCCTCGCGGATCGCCTTCTTCAGCTCGAGCGACACGCCGTCGAGGTGACTGAAGCAACTCGACAGCTCCGACGATGAGTTGACGATGGCGATCTTCGGCTTCTTCATGTCCTCGTCGGTCAGACCGAGGGCGCGCCACTGCGCGCGGCGCCCGGCCCACAGCGCGGTACCGGGCTCGAGGTTGCTGCGCAGTTTCCGTTTCACAGCTCGCCTCCGGGAGCATGATCCGTGCGGCCGAGGAAAGCGCCGTCGGCCTCGAGCCGCGCCTGAAGCTCTGCGACGTCGACCTGCCGCGGCGTCACGCCGCTGCCGAGCGCGATGTCGGCCGCCGTGCCGGCCGCCTGGCCCATGACGAAGCACGGGCCGCTGACGCGCGCCGAAGACTGGCCTTCGTGCGACATCGACGCGCAACGGCCGGCTACGAACAGGTTCTCGATCTTTTGCGGCAGGACGATCCGATACGGAATCTGGTTGAAGCCGCGCGAATCTTCGCGCGTGAACACGAATTTGACGTCGCCCTTGACGTGCGCCTCGACGGGCCAGCCGTTGACGCCGATCGTGTCCTCGAAATCCCGGCAGCCGAGGATGTCGCGCTCGGTCAGCACATAGTCGCCGACGATCCGGCGCGTTTCCCGGATGCCGATCTGCGGCGCGATCTCTACGATGTACGCCCGGTCGAAGCCGGGCGTCACGTCCTTGATGAACTGGAACACGTCCCAGCACTGGCGGCGTCCTTCGACCTCGCCGAAGCTCAGCTGCCGTGCGTCGATGCCGCTGACGGCCGTGCCGTCGCTGTTCTTGATCTGCGTCAGATTCGCGCGCCACTCGATCGGGTTGCGCTGCGGGCGGACGATCGGCTTCTTGCGGGGAAAGGCGCGGCCTTCCTTCTCGGCCTCCTCCATCAGCGCCGGGATCAGCTCCCACGCGCGGCCGGCCCGTTCCGGGTCGACGCCGTTGATGCGGAACATCGTCGACGGATAGAGCATGTTGCCGGCGCCGTCGCCGATCTCGTAGGGGGCGCCGGCCCATGCGGCGAGGTCACCGTCCCCGGACGCGTCGACGAACAGCCTGCCGCGGATCGCGAAGCGGCCGGACTTCGTCTCGACCAGCAGCGCGTCGATGCGCTCGGCGTCGGCCATCACGGCGCCGGCGCCGTAGGCGTGGAACAGCACGTCGACCTTCGCTTCCGCGAGCAGCTCGTCGGCCGCTATCTTGAACGCGGAGATGTCGTAGGCCTGTGCGGTGATCTGATCGCGGACCGTCAGATGCGGCGTGTTCAACCCGTCCATCGCGGCGAGCCGATTCAGGATGTCGGTCGCGATGCCGTGGACGACGCGCTCGTGCCGTCCGCGCACGACCGCATGCAGGCCGCAGAACGTGCTCAAGCCCGCCGCGGTGCCGGCGCCGCCGCAGAAGCCGTAGCGCTCGATCAGGATCGTCGAGCGGCCGCTGCGGCCCGCGGCGAGAGCGGCGGCAATGCCGGCCGGCCCGCCGCCGAGCACGACGACTTCGTACTCGCCGAAGAGCGGCGTGCGCCGACTCGGCTCGTCTACGTGGTGGTGTGCCATGTCTACGTCACCCGAGCCGGCGCGCGTCAGGATACCGCGCTCACGTCTGCCGATAGGCCGTGCGAGCGACGTCCGAGTAGGGCACGGGACTCACGATCGCGCGGATCTCGACCTGCTCGTGCGGCTCGACGGTCGGCTTCGAAGTGCCGCCGTTCTCCTCGCCCCAGACCACGGTGACCTCGTTGCCGAACTGGGCGTGCTCGGGCTCGAGCATCGCGAGCGACAGCATCGAGCGCTCGTTCGAGCTGTAGCCGGTCCAGGTCGAGATGCCGACGGTCTTGCCGCCGCTCGTGACCTTGTCGTAAGGCAGAGTCGAGTACACGGCCGACGGGAACTCGATGTGCTTCGCGCGGCGCCCGCCCTTGCCGAAGATGGAGCCGATCGCCCGCTTCACGTCGTCGTGGTCCCATGCGAGCGTGACCTTCTGCCGGTGCGGCTGCTTGGCCTTCTTCTCCAGCGCCTCGCGGCCGATGAAGTCGTGATCGAACTTGACGATCGAGCCGTAGCCGAGGTCCCACGGCGTCAGGTAGTAGTCCTCGATGTTCGGCGAATGGAAGCTGCCGCCGAGCGAGGCTCTCGCTTCGTAGCTGTTCGCCGTGAGCCATTTGCGGTAAGGCTCCATCTCGGCGCCGGTGTAGATGGCCGGCAGCGGCGACGGGATCCATCCGGACTCGAGCGTGTTGCTCGAGTAGCCCCTGGCGCCGACCTGGTGCAGGCCGAATTCCCGTCCTGCCTCGACGAGCGCGGTCCGAACGGCTTCGCCGTCCTCCCACGGCCCGAAAAGCTCCCAGCCCGGCTGGCCCACCATGCCGTGACGCAGCGCACGCACCTCGCGGCCGGCGATCGTGAAGCTGCCCATGTTGAAGAAGCGGATCTCCGGTACCGGCTCGCCGGTGACCTTCTCCATGACCTTCGGCGCGTTCGGCCCCTGGACCTGGAAACGGTAGACTTTACGCGCCGCAGTGGCGCCCTGGCGATCGACTGTGCGCTCGTCGCGATCGAGCTTGACGTCGTAGTTGCCCGTCTCGGCGTGGTACTGGACCCAGTTGTGAACGGACGGACGGCCGACGAGGTTGAAGCGGTTCTGCTCGAGGTGGAACAGCACGACGTCGCCGATCACGTAGCCGTCGTGGCTGCACGGCACGAACTGCTTCGCCTTGTTCGGCGTGAAATTCTTGAAGCTGTTGATGCCGAGGTAAGAGAGCAGCTTCGGCGCGTCCGGGCCTTCCACGTACATGTCGGTCATGTGGTACGACTGGTTGAACAGCACGCACGTCTCGGCCCACGCGCGCTGCTCGTCCCGCCAGTTCGTGAACTCGGCGGGTACGACCGGATAAACGTTGGGACCGGATTGAGAGTTGCGCAGCAACTCGACCGCACTGCCTGCCTGCTGCAACAAATCGTGAAGACTCTGATCGCCCATGACTGCTCGATGACCTCTCTGCTGATCGAATGCTTGCGGTGCGCCCTTCGGGGACGCGCGGAATCGACCGTCCAGCCTACGGCACGCGGTCGCCTTGCCAGTTCGGGTCGCCGTAGTGATCACTGCGACCGGAAACGGGGTTGACGTAGTGAAAGGGCGGCACGAAAGCCGCCGGGTACGGGTCGTACTCGACCGACTGCGGGCGGTCGGGAGGCAGCCGCTCGTACGGTGCGAATATCGCGGACGACTCCTTTGCCCAGCCGTCTTCGTAATCCGTGTAGAAAGTCTGGTACGCGTGCAGATAGTCGAGCTTCCAGACGTCGTCCTCCTTGACGAAGACGTTCTCGTAGATGCCGCTGCCCCACTGCGCGTTGACGTTCTCGATGCCGAACATCACGAACAGGCGCGCTCTGACGTGCGCGGTCAGTCCGTCCTCGGCCACGTGCACGACGGGCTGCAGGTGCATGTGATTGAACAGCGAGCCTTCGGTCGGGCCCGGCGGCAGATTGTTCATGTACTCGCGAACCCGGTCCTGGCCGATGAAAACGCCCCGGCCCAGGATCTCCACGACGCCGTCGTCGGCGAACAGATCCGCGACCTGATCGTGCTGGGACTTGTCGACGTAATGACCGTAGGCGCTCGCAAGGTTCTGCAGCTCGTCGACGTCCCTGAGCCGCTCGAGCCTGAGCTCCGCTGCCGCGACGGCCGCTTCGAGCTCGGCGATCTCCGCGTCGAGCGCCGCGTCCGCGGATTCCCCGTCCGGGGGCGAGTCGGAGCAGCCGGCGGCTACGGCGGCCGCGCCGAGCAGCACGACGAGCCCGTGCACGCGGCGGCGCCGGTCGGACGCCCTGACTGGATGAGTCGACTGCTTCATGGAAGAAAAGGAGTGTAGCAGGCGGCGGCGGGATGGGTATGGTGTAAAAAGTGCTAGCAGGTCAGCATGCAGCACTACCGGCGCCCGCCCCGCGCGGCCGCGGGCGGGGGCGCGGGCCGGACCGGGGCGGCCCCCGTGTTGACAGCCTCCGGGCGGCGTCAGAACATCGGTTCACCAATCATCGTCCTGGCCCCGGGCCGCGTTTCACCGCGAAGCCGGCCGGGCACGAGGGCGCCATCGCGGAGCGTGCTCCGCTCCCGAGAGCAGGAGGTCGAACATGAGCGCAGTCCCGGAACAGCGAACGGAGCTTTCGATCAAGGCCCCCGACGCCTTCTTCATCGGCGGCGGCTGGGTGCAGCCGCAGGGCCGCGGCAAGCTGGACGTCGTCTCGCCCGTCACGGAGGAGACGGTCATGACGTTCGCCGAGGCGTCGCCTGCCGACGTCGACCGCGCCGTCGCGGCAGCCCGCGAGGCGTTCGATGACGGCCCGTGGCCGCGGATGTCGCCGCAGGAGCGCAGCGCGAAGCTGCTGGACGTCGCAGCGAAGCTCGAGGCCCGGCTGCCGGAGCTGGCGCAGGCGTGGACCACTCAGGTCGGAGCGCCGATCAGCTTCACGCGGTACGCGTCCGGCCAGTCGTCGGAGCTGTTCGAGTATTACGCGAACCTGATCAAGACATACCCCTTCGTCGACGAGCGCCGGCGCGACAACGGCGGCCTCGTGCGTGTCGTCCGGGAGCCGGTCGGCGTCGTCGCGGCAATCACTCCGTGGAACGCGCCGCTCGTTCTGCTCTGCTACAAGGTGGCCGCGGCGCTCGCGGCGGGCTGCACCGTCGTCTCGAAGCCGTCCCCGGAGACGCCGATGGACGCCTACCTGCTTGCCGAATGCATCGAGGCCGCCGGGCTGCCGCCGGGTGTCTTCAACGTGATCCCGGCCGGCCGAGAGACGGGCGACTACCTGATCCGCCACCCGGGCATCGACAAGATCAGCTTCACGGGCAGCACGGCGGCAGGCCGGCACATCGCTGGC
>JAFGNC010000248.1 GCA_016927175.1 Gammaproteobacteria bacterium
GCTCGTGCAGGACACGCTGACGATACTGGTCCTGATCGGCGTCATGATCTACTTCAGCCCGACGCTGACGCTGATGATTGCGATCATCGCCCCGACCATCGGACTGATGATCGGGTACATGAGCAAGTCGTTCCGGCGGCACAGCACGCGGATCCAGAACTCGATGGGCGACGTGACCCGTGTCGCCGAGCAGACGCTGCAGGGCCACCGCGTCGTCAAGGTCTTCCAGGGCGAGGAGTACGAGCGCGGGCAGTTCGACGCGATCAATCAGCGCAACTTCCGCTTCAACGTGCGGCTCGCCGCGACGCGGGCCGCGGGCGACTCGATGACGCAGTACATCGTCGCGCTCGGCGTCGCGGCCGTGATACTCGTCGCGCTGTCGGACTTCGTGCTGCAGGACCTTTCGGCCGCGACCTTCGTCGGCTTTTTGACCGCAATGGGCATGCTGCTCGCGCCGATGAAGCGCCTGATCAACATCAACGCGGCAGTGCAGCGCGGCATCGCGGCGGCGCGCAGCCTGTTCGAGACGCTCGACGGTTCCGTCGAGCGCGACACCGGCACCGAGTCGATCGAGCGCGCCGCGGGCCACGTCGAGTTCCGCAACGTCTCCTTCAGCTACGGCGGCGGCAAAGGCAAAGTGCTGCACGACGTGTCGGTCGACGTGCCGGTCGGCAGCACCGTCGCGCTCGTCGGCCGCTCGGGCAGCGGCAAGTCGACGGTCGCGAGCCTCGTGCCGCGCTTCTACGACGTCGAGCACGGCGCCGTCCTGCTCGACGGCAAGGACATCCGCAGCTACAGGCTCAAGGATCTGCGCAGACAGCTGAGCTTCGTCAGTCAGGACGTCGTGTTGTTCGACGATACGATCGCGAACAACATCGCTTACGGCGCGCTGGCCGAATACTCGCGCGAGGACGTCGAGCGCGCGGCCGAAGCGGCTTACGTTGCCGAGTTCGCGTCGGCGTTGCCGGAAGGGCTCGACACGCAGGTCGGCGAGCGCGGCGTGCTGCTGTCGGGCGGGCAGCGGCAGCGCATCGCGATCGCGCGTGCGCTGCTGAAGGACGCGCCGGTGCTGATTCTCGACGAGGCGACGTCGGCGCTCGACACCGAGTCCGAGCGGCGCATCCAGGGCGCGCTCGGCAACCTGATGCAGGGCCGAACGACGCTGGTGATCGCGCACCGGCTGTCGACCGTGGAGAACGCGGACCTCATCGTCGTCATGGGCGACGGGCGCGTGGTCGAGACCGGCACGCACGACGAGCTGCTCGCGCGCGGCGGTCATTACGCGGCGCTGTATCGCATGCAGTTCGCGAGCTGAGCAGCCGGGCGCGGCGCGGGCGCGATGCGGTCTCGGCAAGGCAACGGCGCGGCGCGGCTCGACGCGATCTGGTACGGCGGCAGCGGCGGGCGCTGGCTGCTGTGGCCCGTCAGCCTCGTGTTTCGTGCCGCCGCGGCGCTGCGCCGCGCCGCCTATCGGCGCGGTATCGCCCGCAGCATCGAGCTGCCTGTGCCGGTCGTCGTGGTCGGAAATCTGACGGTCGGCGGCACCGGCAAGACGCCGCTGATCGTATGGCTGGCGGAGGCGCTGACATCGCGGGGGCTGCGGGTCGGCATCGTCAGCCGCGGCTATCGCGGCGGCGCGAAGACGTGGCCGCAGTGGGTCGGTGCCGACAGCGACCCGGCGGAGGTCGGCGACGAGCCGGTCCTGCTCGCGGCGCGCACCGGTTGCCCGGTCGTCGCCGGTCCGGACCGCGTTGCGGCCGCGCGGGAGCTGCTGGCGCAACGCGACGTGGACGTGCTGCTGTCCGACGACGGCCTGCAGCATTATCGGATGCGGCGCGCGTTCGAGATCGCGGTCGTCGACGGAGAGCGCGGGCTCGGCAACGGGATGTGCCTGCCGGCCGGGCCGCTGCGCGAGCCGGCCGCGCGGCTCGGCGCGGTGGACGCCGTGGTCGTCAACGGCGCGGGCGCCGGTGCCGCCGTCGCGGGCCTGCCGCCGTCCGACGCGGACCGCGTTTACCGTGCGCACGTGGCCCCGACCCGCGTCTCTCGCCTTGCCGACGGCGAGGCGGCCGAGCTTCGCGCTTTCGCCGGCCGCGACGTCGTCGCCGTCGCCGCGATCGGCCACCCCGAACGGTTCTTCGACCTGCTCGAGCGCGCGGGCGCCGTCGTGACGCGCCGGCCGCTTCCGGACCATGCGGCGATCCGCCGCGAGGATCTCGAGCGTCCTGCAGGCGTGCCGGCGCTGATCACGGAGAAGGACGCGGTCAAGTGCCGGGGGCTCGCGGACCCCGACGTCTGGGTCGTCGCCGTCGACCTCGAGCTCGAGGGCGCAGACGCGGACCGTCTCGTTGCCGCGATGCTGCAGCGGATCGGCGCCGGGCGCGGCGGCGCGGATGTCCTGTAACATCCCCGGCGTGATCTCCACGAGGACGACGCGCAGATGACCGAGTTCGCCGTGGTCGTGCCGGCCCGATACGCTTCCACGCGCCTGCCCGGCAAGCCGCTGGCCGACATCGCCGGGCGCCCGATGGTCGCGTGGGTGCACGAGCAGGCGCGGCGCAGCGGAGCGGCGGAAGTTCTGATCGCGACGGACGACGCCCGCATCGCGGAGGCCTGCGGGGCTTTCGGCGCGCGCGTCGAGATGACGGCCGCCGGCCACGCCAGCGGCACCGACCGGATCGCCGAGCTCGCGCGCCGGCTCGGCTGGGAGGACTCGCGCATCGTCGTCAACGTGCAGGGCGACGAGCCGCTGCTGCCGCCGGCCCTGATCGCGCAGGTCGCGGCCCTGCTCGATGCCCACGCCGAGGCCGCGGTCGCGACGCTGATGACGCCTATCGCGTCGGACGAGGAATTTCGCGACCCGAACATCGTCAAAGTCGTCACCGACCGTGACGGCCATGCGATCTACTTCAGCCGGGCGCCGATCCCATGGCCGCGCGACGGCGCCACGGGCGCGGAGCCGCCGCGCCGGCACGTGGGTCTTTACGCTTACCGGGTCGGCGAGCTGAAGAGAATCTCGGCCGAGGCGCCGTGCGGGCTCGAGACGACCGAGCGTCTGGAGCAGTTGAGAGCGCTGTGGCTCGGCTATCGGATCGCGATCGCGGACGCCGTCGAGCCGCCGCCGCGCGGCGTCGACACGCCGGACGATCTCGACGCGGTACGTGAAGCCGTTGCGCGAAGCGGTCACGGTGGGCGGGTTACAATCGCGTCGGAACGGCGCGGAAACGGATCGAAGTGAAGGCGATATTCGACAAGCTCAAACGGAACAAGCCGGAGGAGGGCGGCGACGCCGATTACCGGCTACTGTTCGTCTGCATGGGCAACATCTGCCGTTCTCCGACCGCGGAAGGCGTGTTCCGCAAGGTCTGGACGGAGCGCGCCCCGGAACTGTCGCTGCACGTGGACTCCGCCGGCACACACGCCTATCACGTGGGGCAGCCGCCCGATCCGCGCGCGCAGCGGGCCGCGCTGCGCCGCGGTATCGACCTGAGCGTCCAGCGGGCCCGGCGCGTCACCGTGGAAGACTTCGAGCGCTTCGATCTCGTGCTCGCGATGGACCGCCTGAACGTGGAGCTGCTGAAGGAGCTCAGCGCGCCGGAGCACCACGAGCGGATCAGGTTATTGCTCGAATTCGCTCCGCAGATCGGGCGACTGGAAGTGCCCGATCCCTACTACGGCGGCAGCAACGGCTTCGAGCACGTGCTCGACCTGGTCGAGGAGGCTTCGATCGGCCTGCTGGAGCACCTGCGCCGTCAGGTCCGAGCTGCCGGACCCCGCTGACGGCGCAGGTCCGGCTTCCTCGCGCGCCGGCGTCAGCCCGACGCCGTAACCTCGCGCTTCGGCTCTTCACCGGACGCAGGCCGTGACGATGCGCCGCCATCGTGCGCCGCCGCCACCGAAGCGCTGTCGCCCTGCGACGGCCGCTGCGCATCGGCGCGCGCCGCATCGGCGTCGCCGCGCGGCGGCTCGGCCCGCGACGAGTCGCTGCGCGGCGAATCGCCGCGCGATGCGTCGCCGCTCGGACCTTCGCCGCTCGAGGACCCGCCGCGCGGCGAATCCCTGTGCGGCGTATCCGCCTGGGGTGACTCGGTCCGGGGCGTATGGCCCCCGGACGTCCCGGCATGTGAAGCCTCTTCCCGTCGCGAGCTCGAGTCGCCGCCTTGCGGTTTCGACTCGCCACCGCCCTGCGGGGCCGAGTCGCCGCGCCGCGTATCCGCCTGGGGTGCCTCGGCCCGGGGCGTATGGCCCCCGGACGTCCCGGCATGTGAAGCCTCTTCCCGTCGCGAGCTCGAGTCGCCGCCTTGCCGTTTCGACTCGCCGCCCTCCTGCGGTGCCGAGTCGCCGCCTTGCGGTGCGGCGGGGCCGCGCGCCGGCAAGGGCTGCACGACCGCATCGGCCGATGCGGCGGCTTCGGAGTCGCCGCGCCTGCCCGCGTTCTGCTGCCGGGGCTTGTCGCCCGACTGGCTACGGGACTTGCGGCTGCGCGAGCGCCGGCTTCTGGATCCGCCGCCGCTGCTCTGGCCGCCGCCGTTCCCCTGACCGGTGGACTGAGCACCGGGGGA
>JAFGNC010000249.1 GCA_016927175.1 Gammaproteobacteria bacterium
GTCTCCGGCCGCTTCAGCAGGGCCTCCCGCAGGGCCGCCGGGCCGTCGATCTCGGTGCCGTCGGCCAGCACCCCGGCCGTATCGATCTCGAGGCCATCCTCCGTGACGTCGCGCCACCTGCCGACCTCGTCGAAGTTCTCGAGGGCGAAGCCCGGCGGGTCGATCACGTTATGGCAAACCGAGCAGTTGGGGCTTTCCCGGTGCAGCTCGAGCTGCTCGCGCACGGTGGACGGTCTGCCTTCCGGCGCGCTTTCCTCGAGGTTCGGCACGTTCGCCGGCGGTGCCGGCGGCGGGCTGTTCAGCATCTCCGTCATGATGAACTTGCCGCGGATGATCGGCGATGCGCCCGCGCCCGTCAGCGACAGGATGCTGCCGTGCCCGAGCAGGCCGTAGCGGTTCGGATCCTCGACCTCGACGAGGCGGTAGCGCGAGCCGTAGACACCCTCGATGCCGTAGTGCCGCGCAAGGCGCTCGTTCGCAAACGTGTAGTCGGCGGTCAGCAGCTCGTGCACAGGGCGGTTCTCACGCAGCACGTGATCGAACAGCATCTGCGTTTCACGCCGAAACGCCATTCTGAGGTTGTGGTCGAAGTCCGGGAACGCCAGCAGGTCGGGCTTGACCCGCTGCTCGAGGTTTCTGAGCTGCAGCCACTGGCCCGTGAAATTCTCGACGAATGCCTGCGAGCGCTCGTCGGCGATCATGCGCAGCACCTGCTGCTCGAGCACTTCGGCGTCGCGCAGCCGGCCCTGCTCGGCCAGACCGAGCAACTCCTCGTCGGGGATGCTGGACCACAGGAAGAACGACAGCCTCGAAGCGAGCTCGAAATCGTCGATCGGGTGCGTGCCGCCCGGCGGCACGTCCGGATTTTCCTTCTCGACCCTGAACAGGAAGAACGGGCTGACGAGAATGCGCGTCACGGCCGCATGGATGCCGCTGTCGAAGTCGCCGCCGCTCTGCCGCTCCTGCTCGTAGAACGCCATGGCCGCGGAAATGTCCTCTTCCGTGACCGGGCGGCGGAACGCCCGCCGCGCCAGCTTCGACAGGATCTGCTCGGCGCACGGCGCCTCTTCCGCCTCCGACTCGGGGCGGCACGTGAAAATCAGGTTGCGGCTCGGCGTATCGCTGACGCCGGTGGCATTGATCGGACCTTCGATCACGCCCATCTCGAGCCGCGGCATGCCCGAAGGGTTGTGGATCTCGAGCGAGGCGCGCAGCGCCGGCTCCCACGCGTTCTGCTCCCGGGCGGGCCGCTCCCTCCACGTGAAGATGACCTCGTGCGGCCCGGCCGTGATCGGTACCGGCGGCGACGTCAGCTTGCCTTCGATGACCGTCTGGGCGACGTTGATGCCCTCCTCGACGCTGAGCTCGTGGTCCTCCTTGCCGCCGATCTCGGCGGAGTAGACCTGCTCGCCGTCTACGAGGATCAGGAACTCGTGCGGGATGTCGTGCCCTTCGATTCCGAACAGGCCTTCCTCTACGCCGCGGATCAGCCTGCCGGACAACACGTATTCGGCATCGGCAGGGAACGTGTGCGTCACCGCGATGCCGCCGCGCGTGCCGAGCGGCATACCCTCCAGATGGTAATCCTGGGTGACCTCCATCGGGATCGGGTACGTGGTCGCGCTCATGACGGCTTCGGGATTGCCGATCGCCATGTCCGCAACACGCAGCGCGACCGTCAGGTAGCGCTCGAGCAGCATCGGCGACGTCGTCAGCGCGTCGGCGATGTTGTCGAAACCGAAGTCGCCGCCGTCGCTCGGCAGCATCTTCTCGATGTCGGCTTCGACACCGAGCAGGTCGCGAATCGCGTTCGTGTACTCCGCGCGATTCAGCCGATGCACGTCCGTGACGCCGGCGTAAGGCTGTTCGCGCGCGGCGGTATCGAGCGTCGTCTCGAGCGCCGCGACGAACTCCGCCTGCACCTCGGGATCCGGCCGCGGCTCGCCGCGCGGCGGCATCAGGCCGAGGTGGAGCTTGTGAATCGCCTTTTCCCACACGGCGGCGTCGGCCGCCACTTCCTCGGGGCTCCGGCCTTCGAGCGTCAGCCCGGCCGTGAACTCACCGTCGTTGTGACAGTCGACGCAATAACGATCGATCATTTCCCAGTTCGCCGCGAGCTTGGCCTGCGGCTGGGACGACGTCCACAGATAACCCGCGACCCCTGCGGCGACGAGACCGGCGGCACCGATGTAGACGACTGGCCTCATCGAGCGCTGCCTCCGCCGAGGCTGGCCTGCGCCGACGCCTCTCCGCTCATGAGCTCGCGCAGGAGCTCCGCCACTTCCGCGGGTTGAGCGCCCTGCGGCATTCCGGCCAGAGCTCCGGTCAGCGGCGGCGGCTCTCGCGGCGGCATCTTCTCGACGACCGCGAGCGCCGTCTCCCCTTCAGCGTTCTCGATGTCGAGCGTAGCGCCGGCATCGGCGAGAATCTTGATGATGTCCAACTTGCCCTCCTTGGCGGCGAGGTGAAGCGCGCTCTCGCCCGTGTCCGGGGTGACCGCATCGGGATCGGCGCCGGCCTCGAGCAACAGGCGTACGGCGTCGGCCGGGGTCCGGTTCGCCTCCTCGCGGAACGGGGGCGGACGGCCCTCGCGGATGTCGCCGGGGCCGCCGGCCATGCCGACCCCCTTGCCGCCGTCGAGCGCCACCATCAGCGGCGTTCTGCCGACGCGCTTCGGCGCCATCGGACCTGCGCCCTCGGAAGTCTCCGGCGACCATTCGATGTCGGCGCCGTGCTCGATCAGAAGCTTCATCGCCTCGACGTCGGCCGCGACGGCCGCCCTGTAGAACGGCGTGCCGTTCTCGTGCGTGTCACAGCACATCGACGTGGAGTGCATCTGCCCGACGAAAGGCCGGTTGGGATCGGCGCCCGCGTCGAGCAGCCGCCCGATCAGGTCGAGCGCCGTCAGCTCGTTCGGGTAGTCGGCGCGAAGCCGCGTCCCGTCCTGCGCGAGCCAGTCGGTCGTCGCGTCGCGCATCAGGACCGCGTAATACAGCGAGGCGTCGTTCTTCGGATCGGCGCCGAGCTCGAGCAGCGTCGCGGCGAAATCGAAACGATCGTTGATGATCGCGAGCATCAGCGCCGTCGCGTCGTCGCCGTTCTTCAGGTTGATGTCCGCGCCGCCTTCGAGCAGCCGCCGGACGAGCGGCTCGTTGCCGTCACGCGCGGCCCACATCAGCGCGGTGAAGCCGCCGGTCCAGAAGTCGGAGCGCGTGCTGCGCTTCGTCAACTCCGTGACGCGCGCCTGCATGTTCGGATCGGCGCCGGCATCCAGCAGCACATCGACGACGTCGACATGCCCTTCGGCCGCGGCCCACATCAACGCCGTCTGATCCCACAGCGACTCGGTGACGTTCGGATCGCTGCCGCGCTCGAGAAGCAGCGCGACGGCCTCCGTGCTGCCGGCGCGCGCCGCCGCCATCAGCGGCGTCTCGCCGTCCGGATGTTTCGACTCGAGCGACGCGCCGCCGTCGAGCAGCGCCTTGATGACCGGCGCGTCTCCGTAGCGGCTCGCCTGCAGCAGCGGCGTGATGCCGAACTCGTTGGCTGCGTCCGGATCGGCGCCCGCCGCGAGCAGCGCGCTGACCATCTCGGGATGGGATTGGTAAGCGGCCCACAGCAGCGGCGTCGAGCCGTCGGGTTCGGCGGCGTTGACGTCGGCGCCGGATGCGATCAGCTCGCGCACCTCGTCGAGGTTTCCGCCGCGGGCGGCCGCGGCAAGCGAATTCTCGGCAGCCGCGGCGCCGGCACTCGCAAGTAGAGCCGCTACGGCACCCGCGACCAGAACGTTGCGGATGCCGGACCTTCGGCGGGCGCCGAGCAACACACTCTCTCGCATTCCTTCTCTCCCCTCGGGCCGACCCGTTTCCTGCCGCCCCTTCTGTGGAGGCGTGCGGGCATGACGACGCGGCCCAACCGACTCAAACGATACCTTGTTTCACATGATCGCCGGAACAGGAACAATGCCTATGTCCAGATAATACTGCGATTTCGCCCTACGATACCCCTCCCGGCACCCCCCGTGCAGCCCAGAGATAGGGCGCGCTTCCGAAGCGGAATACTTTAGGGATGCGTCCGCGCAACAACGCCTGCTGGAAGGGCCGTTTTCCCGGGTCGCGGCGCCCGGCGAGGTCCGGCGCCAGGGCCCGGTCGGGCGGCTCGAGAACGTGGCGCGGGGGCGGGCCGGGAGACGCTGTGACGGCGGTCCTCGCCCCCGGCGGGCAACGGCGGTATGGTTGATCCCATCCCCGCTCTCTCTGAAGCTGCTTTCTTCGTGCGAACTGCTGACTGCTACGACA
>JAFGNC010000250.1 GCA_016927175.1 Gammaproteobacteria bacterium
CGTTCAACAGGTTGTGTTCCAACTCCTATTGTAACGAGCAGAGTGAGCTAAGCCTGTTTCATTTCCCTTTATGGGACAGCAGTGGGGGCCGGGCCCTTTTTCGCCCCCTGCGCGGTCGGTTGCACGCGCCCGGAGAAAAAGGGCCCTGACCCCTTTTTAGGCCCTGCCCCTTTTTTCGGCCTGACCTCTTTTTCGGCCGGACCCCTTTTTCTAGGCGCGCTCGGTGCCGACGACACCGCCGATCGGCCGGGCACCGCCGGCCGCGGCGGCGGGCGACGCGGCGGGCTGCGGCGGCTGCTCGAGCTCGCGGCGCTTCTGCGCGCGGCCGAGACCGAGACACAGCGCGAGCCAGACGCCGGCGAGCGGCACGGTCGCCGCCGCGACGCCGACGAGCCCGAGACCGACGGCGCGGAACGCCCCGTCGATCGCGGCGCCGGCGACGTCGCCGCCCCGGTACAGGAACACGTCGATCAGCGGCTTCGCCTTGTACTTCTCCGCGGTCGGCACGACGCTGAACAGCGTCTCCCGCGCGGGCCGCGACACGGCGTAACGCGTCGCCCTGTGCAGCGCCGCAAACATCATCATGACGCCGTACAGCGGCCACATGGCGAGGACGGCGAAGCCGGCCAGCGTCACGAGCGGCAGGATCGACAGCGTCCAGCCGACGCCGAGCCGGCGGATCAGGTGAGTCGTGATGAACATCTGCGTGATCAGCGTCGCGATCTGGGCCGCCATGTCGAACAGAGCAAAGCTGCCGACGCGCTGGCTGAACGTGTCGGTGTTCTCGAGAATGACGTTGGCCTGCGTGAAATAGATCAGCGTGTTCGAGATCGCCATGAACACGATGAACGCGCCGATGCCGAGCAGGTAAGGAGACTGCGCGACGGCCGTGGCGCCGTCCCAGAAATTGCCGCCGATCTGCTGCTCGGGCTGATTGGACGTATTGCGGCCAGCCGTCAGCCGCGAGTGCTCCGACGCGACGGCGAGCCGGTCGAGCGTCAGCATCACCAGGATCGCGGCGCCGAAGAACGCCGCGCCGATCAGCATCAGCCCGACGGGCAGGAACTGCGATTCGGTCATGCCGCTCAGCCTGTCCGCCGCCCAGCCGGCAACGATAGCGCCGAGCGTGCCCCCGATGCCGATGAACGCGAACATGCGCTTGCCCTGATCGACGTTGAAGACGTCTACCATGAACGCCCAGAACAGCGCGTTGACGAACAGGTTGATCACGCTGAGCCAGATGTAGAACGTGTAGCCGACGCCGCGCGACAGCGGGGTCTCGAGATCGCTGCCGATCAGACCGCCGCCCGCGAACGCATTGGCGACCAGCAGGCTCGCGAAGAGCCCGAGGCACACGATCACGAACAGATAGCCGACGGGGATGAAGCGTCTGCGGTCCAGCCGGCTGACGACGCCGCCGAACATCATGACGATCACCAAAGAGCCGATCGACGTGCCGACGAACAGCCAGCGCAGGTCGTCCATGCCGCGCGAGACGCCCATCGCCTCGCGGACGGGCCGCAGGAAGAAATAGCCGCACAGCACGCAGAAGTAGAACAGGGCCGCCAGCAGCGCGAGCGGCAACTCGCCGCGCTTGAAGTTCAACAGACGAACCGTCCAGTCGGTCACCGCGATCCCCCTTGTGATTTCATTGCGTTCCGTCGACGCGCACAGGGCCTGCGCTGCGGCACGAGGCGCCAGTATAGCCGTAACGCCTGCCCGCGCCGGAACGGCTCCGGACGCGGCGCGCGGCTCGCCCGCCGACACGGCCGGCCGCCGCTCCGGACGACCCTGCGGCACGCCGGGACGCGGCGCGCGCCCCGCTTCGCCGGCGCGGCCATGCCACGGCGCCGGTTTTACCGGTAGGATTACAGAGGCAGCCGCCCGAGCTCCTAGACACGAACAATCCGGGGGTGTTTTATGGCGCAAGCGTACGCGCACCGGCCTTCAGCGACAGAGAGCATTCGCGACATCGCTTTCGTCGGCCACGCGGGCTCCGGCAAGACGACGCTGATCGAGGCGTTGCTCGAGAAGGCCGGCACGATCCGCGCCGCCGGCAGCGTCGCCAAGGGCACTACCGTCACGGACTACGCGGAACAGGAAAAGCGGCTGCAGCATTCCCTCGACGCCGCGATCTGTCACCTCGAGCACGACGGCGTGCTCGTGAACCTGCTCGACACACCCGGCTACCCGGATTTCATGGGGCGCGCCATCGCCGTGCTGCCCGCCGTCGACACGGTGGCCGCCGTCGTCAATGCCCAGCTCGGGGTCGAGCTCGTCACGCGCCGCATCATGCGCGTGGCGGCGGAGCGCCGGCTCTGCCGCCTGATCGTCGTGAACAAGATCGACGCCGAAGGCGTGAACCACGAAGAAGTCATGGCGCAGATCCGCGAGACGTTCGGCGCCGGGTGCCTGCCGATCAACCTGCCGGCGCGCGGCGGTCAGGCCGTCGCCGACTGCTTCTTCGAGCCCGCGGACGAGACACCCGACTTCTCGAGCTGCGAGGCCGCCCACACCGAGATCATGGACCGGGTCATCGAGCTCGACGACGACCTGATGGAGCTGTACCTCGAGAAGGGCGACGACATATCTCTCGAGCAGCTGCACGACCCTTTCGAGCGCGCGCTGCGGCGCGGCCACCTGATACCCGTCTGCTTCGTCTCCGCGCATACCGGCGCGGGCCTGCGGCAGCTGCTGCGCGTGTTCTCGCAGCTGATGCCGAGCCCGCTCGAGGGAAATCCGCCCGTGTTCGTGTCCGGTCCCGACGCGAAACCGATCGCCGTCGACCCCAGTGATCCGGACGCGCATTTCCTCGGCCACGTGTTCAAGGTCAACGTGGACCCTTACGTCGGGCGCCTCGCGACGTTCCGCGTCCATCAGGGCCAGATCCGCAGCGGCGACCAGATCTACGTCGGCGACAAGCGCAAGGCCGTCAAGCTCGCGCATCTGTACCACGTGCAGGGCAAGGATCTCGAGGAGATCCCGCGCGCCGCCGCGGGCGATTTCTGCGCGGTGGCCAAGATCGACAACATCGCCTTCGACGACGTGCTGCACTCGAGCCACGACGAGGACGACGTGCGGCTCAGCCGCGTCGCGCTGCCGCCGCCGATGTACGGCCTCGCGCTCGAGCTCGAGCAGCACGGCCAGGAGAAGAAGCTGTCGGACGCGCTGCACAAGCTGACCGCGGAAGACCCGAGCCTGACGATCGAGCACGACCTGCAGGCCAACGAGACGGTGCTGCGCGGCATGGGCGAGCTGCACCTGCGCCTCGTGCTCGAGCGCATCAGGGAAGAGTTCGGCCTCGCGATCCGCACCCGGCCGCCGAAGATCGCATACCGTGAAACGATCACGCAGCCGGCGGAGGGTCACCACCGGCACAAGAAGCAGACCGGCGGCGCGGGCCAGTTCGGCGAAGTGTTTCTGCGGGTCGAGCCGTTGCCGCGCGGCACAGGCTTCGAGTTCGTCAACGCCGTCGTCGGCGGCGCGATTCCGGGGCAGTTCATACCGGCCGTCGAGAAGGGCGTGCGCCAGGTGCTCGCCGGCGGCGCGGTGGCCGGCTACCCGATGCAGGACGTCAGGGTCACGGTGCACGACGGCAAGTACCACGCGGTCGACTCGAAAGAAGTCGCGTTCATCGCCGCCGGCAAGCGCGCTTTCCTCGACGCGATATCGAAGGCGAAGCCGATCGTGCTCGAGCCGATCGCGAAGCTCGAGATCACGACGCCGAGCCGCTTCGTCGGCGAGATCACCGGGCACCTCGCCGGCATCCGCGGCCGGATCGGCGGAAGCGACGCGTTGCCGCGCAACCAGTCGCGCATACAGGCCCAGGTGCCGCTGGCCGAGATCGGCGAGTACCAGACGACGCTGAAGTCGCTGACCGGCGGCGAAGGCTCCTTCACGATGGAATTCGACCACTACGCGACCGCCCCGCCCAACGTGCAGAAGGCGCTCGAAAGCGAGTTCCGCCCCGCGGCAGACGATTGAGCGCGGAAGCCGAGCACCCTCCCGACGCGACCGGCTGGCACTTCTGGATCGACCGCGGCGGCACGTTCACCGACGTCGTCGCCCGCGATCCGGCGGGCAACGTCGCGTCGATGAAACTGCTGTCGCAGGATCCGGCGCGCTACGCCGACGCGGCGGTCGAAGCGATCCGCCGGTTTCTCGCCGCGGCGCCGGCCGGCGAACGGCGCGTCGCCGCGGTGCGGATGGGCACGACCGTCGCCACGAACGCGCTGCTCGAGCGGCGCGGGGAGCCGACGGCGCTGGTCGTCACCGCAGGCCTGAAGGATGTGCTGCGCATCGGCACGCAGCAGCGTCCCGACATCTTCGCGCTCGACATCCGCCTGCCCGAGATGCTGTACACCGAGGTCGTCGAGGCTCGGGAGCGCGTCTCCGCGCGCGGCGACGTCGTGCTGCCGCTCGACGAGGAGCGCCTCGCCGCCGATCTCGATGCGACGCGGCAGCGCGGCATCGACAGCGTCGCGATCGTGCTGATGCACGGTTACCGCTACCCGGCGCACGAGCGCCGCGCCGGAGACATCGCGCGCCGGCTCGGATTCGCGCAGATTTCGCTGTCCCACTCGACGCTGCCGCTGATGAAGCTCGTGCCGCGCGGCGACACGACACTGGTCGATGCATACCTCGGCCCGGTGCTGCGGCGCTACGTGTCGGCCGTCGAGCAGGGGCTCGGCGGCGTCGGCGCAGGCGCCGCGCCGCTGCGGTTCATGCAGAGCCACGGGGGACTCGCGGACGGAGCATTCTTCCGCGGCAAGGACAGCATCCTGTCGGGCCCGGCCGGCGGCGTGATCGGCATGGCAAAGACCGCGCTGGCGGCGGGCTACCCGCGCGTGCTCGGCTTCGACATGGGCGGCACGTCGACGGACGTGTCGTTGTACGCGGGCGAGCTCGAGCGCACGACGGAGGAAACCGTTGCGGGCGTGCGCGTCGCCGCGCCGATGCTGCGGATCCACACGGTCGCGGCCGGCGGCGGCTCCATCGTGACCTTCGCGTCGGGCCGCCTGCAGGTGGGGCCGGAGTCGGCCGGCGCGGATCCCGGCCCCGCGTGTTACCGCAAGGGCGGGCCTGCGACGATCACGGATGCGAACGTGCTGCTCGGCCGGATCCAGCCCGACTTCTTCCCGCGCACTTTCGGCCCGGCGGCCGACGAGCCGATCGACGTCGACGCCGTCCGCGCGCGGCTCGACTCGCTCGCGCGCGACGTCACCGCCGCGACGGGCGCGGCGCACGACGCGGATGCGATCGCGTCCGGAGCGCTTCGGATCGCGGTCGAGCGCATGGCGAATGCGATCCGGCGCATCTCGATCGAGCGCGGCCACGACGTCACCGAATTCGCGCTCGCGAGCTTCGGCGGCGCCGCAGGCCAGCACGCGTGCCAGGTCGCGGACGCGCTCGGCATCGACACCATCTTCACGCATTCGCTCGCCGGCGTGCTGTCCGCGTACGGCATGGGCCTCGCCGACCTGCGCACGCTGCGCCAGGCCAGCGTCGAGAAGCGGCTCGCCGCGGGCGTCGCCGCCGAAGTCGACCGCACGGCGGACGAGCTGGCGCAGGAAGCCGTCGCGGAGCTTCGCGCCCAGGGCGCGCCGGCCGACGCGATCCGCGTCGCGGTCAGGGCGAGCCTCAAGGCTGAAGGCTCCGACACGGCGCTGCCGATCGCGTGGACGCGAGGCATCGATCCCGCGGCGGCCGAGGATGCATTCCGCAAGGCGCACCGGCAGCATTTCGGATTCGACGCCGCGGGCGCGGCCGTCGTCGTCGAGCGTCTCGAGGTCGAGGCGATCGGCGAGACGCCGAAACCGCGGCTCGCGCGAACGGCGCCCCCCGCCGATGCACCTCCCGCCGACGCACCCCCCGCCGACGCAGCCCCCGCCGACGCAGGCCCCGCCGACGCAC
>JAFGNC010000251.1 GCA_016927175.1 Gammaproteobacteria bacterium
CTGCTGAGCCTCGAGGCGGGAGTCAAGGGCGTATGGCTCGACGGTCGGCTCAGGGGCGAGCTCGGCGTGTTCGAGTCGCGCCGCGACGACCAGCAGGTCAAGATTCCGATGCAGCTGACGCTCGGGGATCCGTCTTCGTTCCTGTTCCTGACCGAGAATGCGGAGCGGGGGCGCCATCGCGGCGTCGAGACGAGCCTCGAATGGCAGGCCGCGGATGCGCTGACGCTGACGGCGTCGCTCGGTCTGCTCGACACGGAGATCGAGCGCTTCTCGCTGTATCCCGCGCTCCAGGGGCGCGAGCAGGCGCATGCGCCGGGCTACAGCTACGGCCTCGCGGCGCAGTACCGGCCGGCGCGCGGCTGGTGGGGGCGCATAGACCTGATGGGCCGCGACGAGTTCTATTTCGACTACGATCACGACCGGCAGTCGGACGCGTATACGCTGGTGAACCTCAGTGTCGGCAGGGACTGGGGCCCGTGGAGCGCAACGCTGTGGGCGCGGAATCTGCTCGACGATGAATACGCCGTCCGGGGGTTCTTCTTCGGCAACGAGCCGCCCGACTTCCCCGCGCAGCTGTACACGCGGCTCGGAGATCCGCGGCACGTCGGCGTGACGCTGAAGTACCGGCTGTGACCGCGGCAAGGGCATAGCAGTGCAGCACGTCATCGACACTCTGGCGGCGATGTCGCCGCTCGAGATCGCCGCCGTGCTGTTCGCGATCGCATACCTGCTGCTCGTGATCCGCGAAAACGTGCTGTGCTGGCCCGCGGCGCTGATCGGCGTCCTGCTGTCGCTGATCGTGTTCTACGACGCGAAGCTGTACATGGAGTCGGCGCTGCAGGTGTTCTATGCGGGCATGGCGATCTACGGCTGGTATCAATGGAGTCATGGCGGCCGGCGGGGTGAGGGTGTCGCGATCCGCGTGTGGCCGTGGCAGCTGCATGCGATCGCCATAGGCGGCACGATCGCGGTCAGCGCCGCCGCCGGATCGATCATGAGCGCATACACCGATGCTGCATATCCCTATCTCGACTCCTTCACGACCATCGCCGCGCTGGTCACGACCTATATGGTCGCGAAGAAGGTGCTGGAGAACTGGATCTACTGGTTCGTGATCGACGGCGTCTCGGTTTACCTGTACGGCGCTCGAGGACTCTTTCTGTTCGCCGGGCTGTTCGTCGGTTACCTCGTGCTGATCGTGATCGGGTTCCGGGCGTGGAGGCGGCAATGGAATGCCGAGCGTTCCGGCGCTATCGCGCAAGGAGCCGCCGAAGAGGCTGCGCGTGCCTGAAGTGCCGGATAACGGCGCGCCGACGGACGCAGGCGCGCCGCGCCGCGACGTCGTGCTGCGGGCGCTCGCCCGGGAGCAGCGCGAGCGCGGCGGGCTGCCGGCACCGGACCGCATCGAGGTCGTGCCGCTGTCGGGCGGCAGCGCGCGCCGCAGCTATCTTGCGACCGCCGAGCAGAGCCCGGAGCGCCGCGCCTGGGTCGTCAGAACGCCGGCCGACGGTGCGTCCGGTGCGCTGGACGTCGCGGGCGAGTGCGCCGTCACGCGCGCCGCGGGCGAGCGGGGTCTGACGCCGCGGGTCGTCGGCTGCGACGAGGAAGCCGGTCTGCTGATCACGGACTATCGGGCCGGGGCCGAGGCGCTGACGCCCGAAGCCGCCCGGCGCCCGGACAACGTGCGGCGCATCGCGCAGCTGCTGAAGGCGCTGCACGGGCTGCGGGTGCCGCTCAGAAGCTTCGCTCCCCGCGAGTTCGCTGCGCTCTACATCGCCGATCTCGGCGGCCGCGGGTCGCTGCGCCGGAACGATCGACCCCTCGTCGATGCGCTTGCGGTGCTGGCGGATGCGTACTGCGCGCGCCATCCGGGCGACGCGCTCTGCCACAACGATCTCGCCGCATCGAACATCCTGGAGGACGGCCGCTTGTGGCTCGTCGATTTCGAATACGCCGCGGCCGCGGCGCCCATCCTCGACCTTGCCAACCTCGCGGCGATGAACGATTACGGCAGCGACCTGCGCCGCGAGCTGACCGAGGCATATTTCACCGGAGCGCCCGCGCCCTTCGATCGCAACGATTTCGACGACGCGGTGCGCATGGTCCGGCTGCTCGGCTACTTCTGGGCGCTCGCGCGGGCGCGGCACGTCGAGGATCCGGGGCCCTACGCGCGGTTCGCGGAGCAGCTTGCCGCCGCGTTGAAGTGACGCGGCGCGCGCGGTCAGGACAAGCGCGCGCCCGCGCGCTAGCATTGCCGAACGCTTTTCATTTGCAGAGAGGTCGCCGATGAGGTCTTCGGAGGTTCGTCGATGAGTCAGCACGTCGCGTTTGTCGGGCTCGGGGTCATGGGATTCCCGATGGCGGGCTGGCTCAGCCGCAACGGTCACGACGTGACCGTGTTCAATCGCACCGCCGCGAAGGCGGAGCAGTGGGGCGAGCGCTACGAAGGCCGCGTCGCGAGCTCGCCGAGCGACGCGGTCGCGGGCGCGGACATCGTCTTCACGTGCGTCGGCGACGATCCGGACCTGCGCGAGATCGTGTTGTCGGCTGAGGGTGTGCTGCGGGCGATGAAGAAGGGCGCCGTGTTCGTCGACCATACGACGGCGTCCGCGGACCTCGCACGCGAGATCGCTGCGGCCGGCGCCGAGCGCGGCATCGCGTGTCTCGACGCGCCGGTGTCGGGCGGGCAGGCCGGGGCGGAGCAGGGCAAGCTGACCGTCATGGTCGGCGGCGACGGCGCGGCGTTCGAGCGCGCGGAGCCCGTGATCCGCTCCTATGCGCACAATGTCCGGCTGATCGGTCCCGCAGGTTCCGGGCAGCTGACGAAGATGGTCAACCAGATCGCGATCGCCGGCGTCGTGCAGGGGCTCGCGGAAGGGCTGAACTTCGCGCAGCAGGCGGGGCTCGACGTCGCCGCCGTCATCGACGTGATCTCGAAGGGCGCGGCGCAGTCGTGGCAGATGGAGAACCGCTGGCACACGATGGTCGAGGGCCGATTCGACTTCGGCTTCGCCGTCGAGTGGATGCGCAAGGACCTGCGCATCTGCCTGGACGAGGCTCGGCGTAACGGGGCGGAGTTGCCCGTTGCGGCGCTCGTCGACCAGTTCTATGCGGATGTGACCGCGATGGGCGGACGGCGCTGGGACACGTCGAGCCTGATCGCGCGGCTGAACCGCTCCGGCCACAGGCGCGCGTGACGCGGCCGTGAATCCGCTGCTTGCAGACCTGCTGCACCTGCTCGAGCTCGAACGCATCGAGGACAACATCTTCCGCGGCGAGAGCCGCGACATCGGCAGCCCGCGCGTATTCGGCGGGCAGGTGCTCGGGCAGGCCCTGACGGCGGCCAGCTACACGGTCGACGGCCGCGACGTGCACTCGCTGCACGCGTACTTCCTGCGGCC
>JAFGNC010000252.1 GCA_016927175.1 Gammaproteobacteria bacterium
CGGCGGCGCCGGCCGCCAGGACAACCGAGAACCGAATGATTGACCGCATCGTTCTTCCGCCTGGATGGTGTTTGCCCGATCTTACAGCTCTGGCCGTGCCGACGGCCATCGCGTCTCTCCCGCCTGCCGCCGCCGCATCGCGCCCCCCGCGGCCGCGGACCATCAGCCGCCGCGTTCCGGCGCTTGCGGACCGGCGTCGCGGCGGTGCTTCGCGGCCCGACAGCGGCAGCGCCATGTCCATCGAAGATGAATGATACAGTCGCGGATGTTCGATAGGGAGGAAGGATCTTTTATGCGGACCACGACTCACTCGATCGGGCGTCTTCGCCGCCCGGTCCTCGGCTCGATCCTGCTCGCGCTGCTCGGCGCGTGCGGCGGCGGCGAACCGCAGCCCGATGGGGAAGGGCGGCTGACGCTCTTCAACGGCACCGACTTGTCCAACTGGAGCGTGCTCGGCGAGGGCTCGTGGCGCGTCGAGGACGGAACGATAACGGCGGACGGGAGCGGCGCCGACGCCAGCTTCCTGGTCAGCGATGCGAGCTTCGCCGACTTCGAGCTCGAGCTCGAGTTCTGGGTCGACACCGAGGCCAATAGCGGCGTATTCATTCGCTGCGGCGATCCCGAGTCCGTAGACGAGGCGTCCTGCTACGAGATCAACATTTTCGACACACGGCCGGACCAGACCTACCGGACCGGGGCGATCATGAATGTCGCCGAGCCGTCCGAGTTCGTTTACACGGGCGGGCAATGGAATCGCTACGAGATCGCGGCCGACGGCAATCGCCTCCAGGTCACGCTGAACGGCCGCGACATGGTCGACGTCGAGGATTCGCGCCTGTCCGCCGGTCCGATTGCACTGCAGCACGGCTCGGGCACGGTCAGGTTCCGCAACGTGCGGATCCGCGAGCTTTAGGAGCGCCGCTCCGTTACCGGAACCGCAGCGAGAACTCGCAGCCGCGCCCGGGGGCGGAGTCGACCGCGATCAGGCCGCGGTTCAGGAACAGGATCTGGCGGGACACGCTGAGGCCGACGCCCGTGCCGTGGCGTTTGGTCGTGAAGAACGGCACGAAGATGTCGTCGAGATGCTCCGGCTCGATCCCGGGGCCGTTGTCGGTCACGCGGATGACGGGCCTGCCGCGCGCGTCGCGGTCCGCCGACAGGGTGATTCTGCCGTCGGCGCGGCCCGCGAGCGCATCGACGGCGTTGTTGACGAGATTGATCAGGACCTGCTGAAGCTGCTCGCTGTCCGCCTCGATGCTCGGGCAGGGCGTGCCGATACGCGTCGCGAGCGCTATGCCGGCGTCATGAACGGCCGGTGCCACGAGCGTTCGCACCTGCTCGAGCAGGTCTCCGAGGTCGACGCTCGCGCGGTTCGGGCGCGGCAGGTTGGTCAGCGTGCCGTATGCCTGCACGAAGCGCAGCAGGCCTGCGCCCCGCGACTGAATCGAGGCCACGCTGCGCAGCAGGTCGTCCTCGTCGACGGTGCCGCCGTGTTCCGCCGACGCCGTCTCGCACCGCGCTTCGAGGAGCGCTTCCTCGACGACCCTGGACAGCGAGATGATAGGAGTGACCGAATTCATGATCTCGTGCGTCAGCACGCGGATGAGCTTTTGCGAGAAATCGATCTCGCGCTGCTCGAGCTCGTCGCGAATGTTCTGAAAGGAAATCAGCTTGTAGCGTCTGCCGAGCAGCTCGAACCGCGTCGCAAAGAGCGCGAGTTGAAGCGGCTCGCCGGCGATCGTGACTGTGACCAGCGCGCGGCCGCCGTCGTCGATCCGGTCGGCGAGGTCCGACAGCTGCGCGTCGATACGCGCGAGCGAGCGCGCGTTCGGCAGGTGAGGGGTCTTGAACAGCGCCTTGGCCTGCCGGTTCATCAGCTCGACCGCGCCGACGTCGTCGAGGCAGATCAGCGCCGTGCTCACATGCTCGACGACCGACTCCAGATACTGGTGATTGGCCTCCTTCTCCAGGTTGAGCCGCCGATACTGCCGGGCGAGCGCCTTGTAGGTGCCCTCGAGGCGGCGAAAGATGCGGCCTTTCTCCGCGATCGGAAAGCTCGCCGAGAAATCGTCGTGCGCGATGAAATCGAGGAAGCTCGTGAGCTCGCGGTTCACGGACTCGACGTAACGGATCAGCTCGATCGCGAGCAGCACGGCGAGCACGCCGCAGACGAGCGGAGTGAGCTGCCAGTCCGTGTTCACGAGGCTCCAGGCGAGCACGATGACGAAGACGGCGAGCAGAAGCAGCCGCAGGGCCACGTTGGCGCGGAAATTCCTAAAGATCATGCCGCGCCATCTTGCGGTACAGCGTCGTGCGGCCGAGGCCGAGCTCCCGGGCAGCCTTGGTCATGTTGCCCGCGTGCTTATCGAGCGCCTGCCGGATCGCGCGCTTCTCCAGCGCTTCCAGATTGAGCTCGACCCGCGCGTCTGAGACGGCCGCATGCTGGGGCACCAGCAACTCTGCGAGGCCGAGCTCGGGGCCCTCGGCCATGATCACGCCGCGCTCGATCGAGTGCACGAGCTCGCGGACGTTGCCGGGCCAGCGGTAGCGCTTCAGGCCCTCGATCGTCCCGGCGTCGACCGCGAGGTCGCTTTTGTCGTACTTCCTCGCGAACGCCGTCGCGTAGTGACGCACGAGCGCCGGGAGGTCCTCGACGCGCTCTCGCAGCGGCGGCACGTGAATCTCGACCGTGTTGACGCGATACAGCAGATCCTGCCGAAAACGCCGCCCGTCGAGCAGGTCCTCGACCGACAGATTGGTCGCACACAATATGCGCGCGTCGACAGGGATCGGAGCATCCGAGCCGACGCGGGACACGAGCCGGGACTCGAGCACGCCGAGCAGCTTGGCCTGCATCGCGAGGCTCAGGTTGCCGATCTCGTCGAGGAACAGCGTCCCTCCGTTTGCGATCTCGAACCGACCCGGCCGATCCTCCCTTGCATCCGTGAAAGCGCCCCGCTTGTGGCCGAAGAGCTCGGTCTCGAACAGCGTCTCCGTGATGGCCCCGAGGTCGACGTGAACGAATGTCTGGCCGGCGCGCCTCGACGCGCGATGAATGGCCCGCGCGACGACCTCTTTGCCCGTGCCGTTCTCGCCGAGGATCAGCACATTGGCGTCGGTCTGCGCGACCTTCTCGATGCTGGCCGCGACGGACCGCATCGCCGGCGAGTCGCCGATCAGCGGCGCGCCGCGCCCGATGTCCTGGTTCAGCACGCGCTGCTTCGACTCGAGCGCGCGCACGGCTCGCGCGGCCTGACTGAAGCGCAGCGTGGCCGCAACCGTCGCTACGAGCTTGTCGTTGTCCCAGGGCTTGACGACGAAGTCCGTGGCGCCTTCCTTCATTGCGCTGACGGCCGTCTCGATCCTGCCGTAAGCCGTCATCAGGATGACCTTGGTATCGGGCGACAGGCGCTCGATCGTCCGCAGACAACCGAGGCCTTCCCGGCCGGTCGTCGCTCCCGGCGTGAAGTTCATGTCGAGCAGCACGACGTCGAAGCTCTGCCCGGCCAGCAGGCCCGGCAGCGCATCGGGCCGGTCTGCGGTGACGACGCTGCGAAAGTGCTTCTTCAGGACGATCTCGGCGGCGAGCAGCACGTCCCTGTCATCGTCGACGACGAGGATGCTGCACGACTCGAGGAGCGGTGGGTTCATCGTTATGGCGCGGTCGTGACGCGCTTATGGCGGGTTTCTCCGCGAGCCCGGGTTCGCGTGTGTCGTCCGTTTCGTATTGAAACACAGAGTGTTCCGCTCTGGAACGTTTTTCGGCCCTGCGACAGGACCATACTGTAGCCGGGAAGGTCTAACCGACGGATTTTACAGAGTCTTCTGACGCGCGGCGGGGCTGGCACGCGTCTTGATTCAGCCGCGGCGATGCGGGCGGCCCCGAGGCGGCCCGGCTCCGGATGATCGGGGGGATTCGGCGCCGATGTCGAGCAACATGGACAAGGTGATCGAGCCGCGGCCGCGCACGGCTTCGCGTCTCCTCGTGCCGGGGCTCGCCGTCGTCGCGGTCATCGCGCTCGGCGCCTACATCGTCGAGCGCGCGGGCGCCTCACGGCTCAGTGTCGATCCGACCCGGCTGACGGCGGCGCGCGTCGAGCGGGGCGAGTTCCGCGAGTACTACCCGTTCGACGGCACGGTCGAGCCCGTCACGACCGTGTACCTCGACATCGAGGAGGGCGGGCGGGTCGAGGAGATCTTCCTCGAGGGCGGCCAGCACGTCGACCAAGGCGAGCTGATCCTGCGCTTCTCGAACGCGACGCTGCAGCGCAACTCGATCGACACCGAGACACGGCTCGTCGAGAACCTGAACGCGCTTCGCAACACGCAGATCAGCCTGGCCCAGAGCACGCTCCAGCTCAAGGACGCGCTGCTCGACCTCGACTACCGGATCGCGGACGTCGAGAAGACTTACGCGCGCTACGAGGAGCTCGTCTCCTCGAACGAGAACTCGGACCTGACGCGCGAGGAGTTCGAGCGCACGGCGGACGAGCTCGGCTACCTGCGCGACAAGCGCCGGCTGCTGGTCGAGCGCATCGCGCAGGAGGAGATCCTGAGCCGGCAGCAGCTCGAGCAGGCCGAGCAGTCGATCGAGCGGTTGAACCTGAGTCTCGACCTGCTGAACCGGATCGTCGAGAGTCTGGAGGTGCGGGCGCCGATCTCCGGATTCCTGTCGAGCATCGACGCGCAGATCGGCGAGAACATCGCCCGCGGGCACCGCCTCGGCCAGATCGACCGGCTCGATGCCTACAAGATCTCCGTCCGCATCGACCAGTACTACATCTCGCGCGTGCAGGTCGGGACCCCGGGCCGGTTCACGCTGGACGGGCAGCGCCACGCGGTCGTCGTGGAAAAGATCTACCCCGAGGTCGAGAACGACGCGTTCACGGTCGACGTCAGGGTAGACGGCGACCTGCCCGGGAGCCTGCGGCGCGGCCAGCGGCTCACCGTCGAGCTGAGCTTCAGCGAGCCGACGGAGTCGCTGATGGTTTCACGCGGCGGGTTTTATCAGCAGACCGGCGGGCGCTGGGCTTACCTGATCGCAGAGGACCGGCGCTCGGCGATCCGCGCGCCGATTCGGCTCGGCCGCCAGAACCCGCGCTTCGTCGAAGTGCTCGAGGGGCTGAAGGACGGGGACTGGATCGTGAGCTCGAGCTACGACGCATTCAACGAGGCCGAGGAACTCACGTTTACCGAGCCGATCGTGCTGCGTCCCTGAGTCCGCGGCCTGGGCGAAAGCATCACCCCGAGGAGCAACGCCAGTGATCATCGAAACCGAAGGTTTGAGAAAGCTCTACAGGACCGATCTCGTCGAGACGACCGCGCTCGACGACGTGAGCCTCGCGGTGGAGCAGGGCCAGTTCCTGACCATCATGGGCCCGTCCGGATGCGGCAAGTCTACGCTTCTGCACATCCTCGGGCTCATCGACACGCCGACCGAAGGCACCTATCGGTTTCTCGGCGAGGACGTCTCGCGCTACGCGGAGCGGCGGCGCTCGCTGATCCGCAAGCAGAACATCGGCTTCGTGTTCCAGAACTTCAACCTGATCGACGAGCTGACGGTCTACGAGAACGTCGAGCTGCCCCTCGTCTACACGAAGATCCCGGCGAGCGAGCGCAGGCCGCGTGTCGAGGCCGTTCTCGAGCGCATGGACATCGCTCACCGCC
This sequence comes from Gammaproteobacteria bacterium, assembly GCA_016927175.1. Taxonomy (GTDB): domain Bacteria; phylum Pseudomonadota; class Gammaproteobacteria; order Steroidobacterales; family Rariloculaceae; genus ZC4RG20. The sequence goes on from JAFGNC010000252.1 coordinate 5,668, forward strand.
GCAACCACTTTCCGGGCCAGCTGTCGGGCGGCCAGCAGCAGCGCGTCGCAGTTGCCCGCGCCGTCGTGAACCAGCCGAACCTGATCCTCGCGGACGAGCCTACGGGCAACCTGGATTCAGAGAACGGCGATGAGGTCATGCGTATCCTGCAGCAGCTGCACGCGGACGGCACGAGCATTGTGATGGTCACGCACTCGGCGGAGAACGCGGCCTTCAGCGAAAGGACGATCCGCATGCTGGACGGCAGGGTCGTGTCCGCGGCCGCTGCGGCGGCATGACGCCATGAATGCTTACCTGAAAATCGCGTTGCGCAATCTGTACCGCGAGAAGCGCTACGCGATCATCAACATCGCGGGGCTTGCGCTCGCGATCGCATGCTGCCTCGTGCTGGGGCTGTATCTGCGCGGCGAGCTGAGCTACGACCGCCACAACGTCGACCACGAGAAGATCTACCGCGTCGTCAACGAATTCAATCTCGGCGGCAGCGAGGACCGCTTCGCCGTTACGTCGCCGGTGCTCGGGCAGATGCTGACCGATGCCTATCCCGAGGTCGAGGACTATACGCGGTTCCGGCCCGCGGCAGAGAACCGCCTGCTGCTGCATCACGAGGACCAGGCATACTACTGGGACAGCGTCTACTTCGCCGACGACAACGTTTTCGACGTCTTCACGCACGACGTCATCTACGGCGATCCCGAGACGGCGCTGGTGGATCCGGCCTCGGCCGCCGTCAGCGAGTCGTTCGCGCGCCGCTACTGGGGCGATGAGAACCCGATCGGCGAGACGATCGCGACCGACGCCGGCGTGCCGCTGACGGTCAGGCTCGTGTTCGCGGATCTGCCGCCCAATACGCACCTGAAGTACGACGCGCTGCTGTCGATAAACTACTTCCGGATCCCCGACGATACGACGCAGCGCCGCCAGCAGCTGTTCAACGTGGGCCTGTACACGTACCTCGTCATGCCGCAGGACTACGACGTTCAGGATTTCGCTGCCATCAGCGCGGACTTCTTCGACAAGAACATGGCCGAGACGGCCAACCAGCTCCGCGCGACCTGGCGCGCGTGGATTCAGCCGCTCGCCGACATTCACCTGTCGTCCGACGTCGGCTACGACGAGCCGACGGGCAACCGCTACTATCTGTACGGCTTCGCGGCGGTGGCGCTGTTCATACTCGTCGTGGCCTGCATCAACTATGTGAACCTCGCCACGGCGCGGGCGACCAGGCGCGCGCGCTCGGTCGGTATCCGCAAGATCCTCGGCAGCGGCCGCTGGCCCCTGATGCTGCAGTTCCTGGGCGAGGCCGTGCTGTTCGCTCTGATCGCGGCGGTCGTCGGTGTCGTCATCGTCGAGGTCGTGCTCGCGTTTTCGCCCGTCGAGCGGCTGATCGGCACGGAGCTGAGGCTCGACCTGCTGGGTGACCCGGGCCTGACGGCCGCCATAGTGGGCGCGAGCATTCTGGTCGGCGTCCTCGCGGGGCTCTATCCGGCGGTCTACCTGTCCTCGTGGGCGCCGCTGACGGCGCTCGTCGGAGAGGGCAAGGCGAGCAGGGGCAGCATCCGGTTCCGCCAGGGGCTGGTGCTCGCGCAGTTCGTGATCTCGATCGCCGTGATCGCGAGCACGTTGCTGATGGCGGCGCAAATGCGCTACGTAGCGGACCGGCCGCTCGGGTTCGAGAAACAGAACCGCGTCATGATCACGCTGCGCGGCGTCGACCTGCTCGAGCGGGAGGACACGGTCCGGAACGAGCTCTCGGCCGTGCCGGGCGTGCTCGGGATGTCGACCAGCGCCTCGCTGCTCGGACGCGACATGCCGGTCAACGTGGCGAACGTCGAGAACGACGACGGAGTCGTGCAGCCGACGACGATCACGCACATGGGCGTCGGCGACGATTATCTGAGTGTCATGGGCATGCGCCTCGTGGCGGGCCGGGACTTCTCGCAGCGGCTGCTCACCGACGTCGGCACGACATTCATCGTCAACGAGACGTTCGCCGAGAACATGGGCTGGAGCGAGCCGCTCGGGAAACGGATTCAGCTCGGGCCCAACAACGGCCGCGTCATCGGCGTCGTTTCGGACTTCAACTTCCAATCGCTGCACACGGCTGTCGAGCCGTTCGCGATCTACCCGCTGCAGACCGATTTCTCGAATGTCTCGGAAGTCAACCGCTTCTTCGTCACGCGCTGGCTCGTGGTGAATCTTGCGGGCGATCAGATGGGCAGCGCGCTGCGCGACATCGAGGAGGTGTTCCGCGAGCTCGACCCGATCCATCCGTTCGAGTTTCGGTTCCTCGACGACTCGCTGAACGAGCTCTATGCGTCGGAGCAGACGCTGACGCGACTGATCGGCATCTTCGGCGCCATCTGCGTGTTCATCGCGTGCCTCGGCCTGTTCGGTCTCGCGGCATTCACGACCGAGCAGCGCACGAAGGAGATCGGGATCCGCAAGGTGCTCGGTGCCACGGCAGCGCAGATCATCTGGCTGCTGTCGCGGAACGTGCTGCTGCTGATCCTGGCGGGAGCCGTGCTCGCGTCGGTCATCGCGTATCTGGCCGTCGACGAGTGGCTTGCCGGCTTCGCGTACCGCGCGCCCGTCAACCCGCTCGTGTTCGGCGTCGCGACGCTCGTCGCGGCAGCGGTCGCCTACGTCACGATCGCGTTGCAGTCCTATCGCACGGCACACGACGATCCGGTCGACGCATTACGCTACGAATAGGAGAACGATCATGAGAACCCGTCATCGCCTCGCTGGGCTCGTCGGCGCCTGCGTGCTCGCTGTCCTGTCGATGCCGGCCGGCGCGCAGCAGGACGTGTCGGGGACGTGGGCGGGCAAGCTCGCGGTGGCTCCCGATACGGAGCTCGACGTCCACTTCGTGCTGACTCGAACGACCGACGGCGCCTATACGGCCATGGTCACGTCGCCGGACCCCGGCGGCATCAAGGACGTGGCCGCGAGCGCCGTCAGCTTCGACGGCAGCACGTTGAGCGTGACCGTCGACGCGCTCAGCGGGGCCTACGAAGGCACGCTGGCGGACGGCAGGATCACCGGCGAGTGGCGGCAGCAGGGGACCGCGATACCGCTTGCGCTCATGCCGTACGAGGCGCCCGTGTTGTCGCAGGCCGAAATCGACCTGCTGCTGGGCCAGTGGACCGGCAAGCTGACGGCCGGCGCCGAGCTGACCATCGTGTTCCGCTTCGAGACGGGCGAGGCCGGCGAGCTCGTGGGGTTCGTCGACAGCCCCGACCAGGGTGTGCGCGGCATTCCGATCTCGAACATCGAGCTGGCGGACGGTGAGCTGACGTTCCGCATCCCGCGCGTCAACGGCGTCTATACGGCAACGGTCGACGGCGAGGCGATGACGGGAACGTGGACGCAGGGCCAGCCGCTGCCGCTGAACATGACGCGCGGTGAGCTCGCGCCGAGCGTGCCGTCGCTCGACTTGAGCGCCGAGGACCTGGCCGCGCTCGAGGGCGAGTGGCGCGGCATGCTCGACGTGCCCGGTCCGGATGGGCAGACGCGCGCGCTCGAGCTCTCGATCCGGATCGAGGAGACCGAGAGCGGCGAGTCGGTCGGGTACCTCGACGTGCCCGCGCAGGGCGTCAGCGACCTGCCCGTATCGGCCCTGAGCTTCGCCGATGACGGCCGGCTCACGATCAGCTTCCTGTCGCTGCGCGCCGCCTTCGCGGGCGACGTGTCGGGCGACGAGGCCGTGGGTACCTGGACTCAGGGCCCGCTGGCGGTCCCGCTGACGCTGCGGCGTGACTGAGCCGGTTTGCTATGATGTCCCTCGATTCGGCGCCTGGCCGACGACGACAACAACCGAAACGGGGAGACACACTGATGCGATCACTAGCCGGAATGCTCGCCTTTCTCGCGCTTGGCGCCGCCGCCAACGCCGCCGAGCCCGTCGTGGCTGCCTCGCCTGACGAGCAGCGCGCGATGCTCGAGAGCGATGACCCGCAGCTCGAAGCCAACAAGAGGCTCGTCTGGGACATGTGGCGCGAGTTCCTGCAGGCCGGCGATATCGAGGCGGCCGACAAGTACCTCGCGCCGGAGTACCACCAGCACAACCCGAACGCGGACACCGGTCTCGAGGCCGTCAAGGCCTACTTCCGGGCGGCGGGCATGCAGAAGACGGAGGTCAAGGACTATATCGAGCGTCTCGTCGCGATCACGGCCGAACGGGACCTCGTCACGCTCGCCCTCGTCCGCGAGGGCACCGACAGCAACGGCGAGGCCTATACGACCACCTGGTTCGACATGTTTCGCGTCGAGGACGGCATGATCGTCGAGCACTGGGACACCGCCACGAGGGACTGATCGGCGGATTGCCTGGCGAGATCGGGCAGCCAAGCGAATCGTGCGACCTGACACCATTGCGCAAGGCAGAACGCGTGGCCTCCTCGTCGGATGAAATAGAACCGGTTCTCGGCGGGTCTATTGGGGTAGACAGAATCGACGAGGACGCCGAAAGGCGGCTCTTCGATCGCTGGGCCGTCGAGCTCAGGCCGGATCTCTTCAGGTATGCCTTCTGGCTGGCGCGCGACAGGGCTCTCGCGGAGGATATCGTCCAGGAAGCCTTGTTGCGCGCCTGGCGCGCGTTCGGCGGCCTGCGGGACAAGCAGTCCGTGAAGCAGTGGCTCATGACGATTACTCGCCGTGAATACGCGAGGACGTATCAGCGCAAGCGGCTGGAAACGACCGACCTCGACGCGCTGTCCGCGCGGGAAGAGGGACTGATCGCGGCGCACGACGACCTCGACGTGCGCGAAATGCGCTCTGCGATCTTCGATCTCGAGGCCGAGTATCGCGAGCCGCTCGTGCTGCAGGTCCTGATGGGCTACAAGACGGAGGAAATTGCCGGGATCATGGGCATCAGCGCGGGCGCCGTGTTGACGCGGCTGTTCCGGGCGCGCCGCAAGCTGAAGTCGCAGCTCGGATGGGGGGTGGAGGAGTGAGCACGGAGTGTCTCGAGTTCCGGCGGCGGGTCGAAGCGGAACCGGGCAACGAGGCGCCGGATCTCGCGGAGCACGAGGCGCGCTGCGCTTCCTGCGCTCGCTTCAGGAGGACGCTCGGACAGTTCGACGGCCTGATTCGCGAGGCTCTGCTCGTCGACGTGCCTGCGCCGCAGGCGCCGAGGCGATCGCCGGTCGCACCCGAGCGGCGGACGTGGTGGGGCATCGCCGCTGCGTTGGTGCTCGCCGTCGGAATCGGTCTCGCGTTTCGACTGCCCGTTCCGGAGCCTCGGGCCGGCTCGTTTGCCGGTCATGTGGTAACGCATCTCGAGCACGAGCCGGAAGCTCTCGACGCCGTACTCCGTCCGATGGACAGGGCGAGGGTCGAGGACGTGCTCGCCGCGCACGGCGTTCGGATGGCGGCCACTACTCCCATCGTGTACGCGCGGACGTGCATCGTGGACGGGAAGCGCGTAGCTCATCTCGTCGTGCACGGCGCGAGCGGCGCCGTGACGGTGATGTTGCTGCCCGGGGAGCAACTGTCGGAGAGCGGGACGTTCGAGGCGGGGTCGCTGTCCGGCAGAATCAGGCCGATCACGGGCGGAAGCGTGGCGATCGTCGGTCACGACCAGCCGGTCGAGCCGGCGGCCGAGAGACGAATCCTCGAGGCCGTCGGCTTCGACAGGCGGAATCGGGCCGGCGTAGCGGGATAGTCCGGGAAACCGCGCACCGAAACAGGCCGGACCCACGGACGATCGCGGCCGGCGTTACGCGAGCGTCCGTTCTGTCGTCATCCGGGCACGGCGATCGAGGATCGCAAAGAGCTGCTCGACGCCGGAGCTTTCCGCTCCCCCTGCATCGTAGTGCAGAGCCTCGAGCCCGAAGCACTCCGCAGGTTCCAGCCGAGGGCCGGTCAAAAGGGTGTCGAACGACAGGCCGCCCAGCATCCGGCATGCCAGCGTCAGATAGAGCCGGTCGAGCACATCGTCGACGAGCAGCGCGTGCAGCACCTCGCCGCCGCCGATCATGGCTATGTTCCATTGAGCTTCCCGTGCCAGCGCCTCGATCAGCCTGCCGCCCTCTACGCGCTTGCCGGCGCCGGCACGCAGAACGCGCACCCCCTCGGCCTCCACGCCGGCAGCTTTGCGCGGATCTGCGCCCTCGCCGGTGGCGACGTACACGGAGCGGCCCGAGGCGACCACCCGGCTCAACGGCGGAAGATCGAGGCTCGCCGTGACGATGACGACGGCAGGCTGCGGCGCGAGACCGCGGGCGCGACGCCAGCGGAGCAGGTCCGCGTATTCGGGCCTGCCGCTGACGGGAAAGCTGCGATCGGAGACGCCGTGCGGGAGGTCGCGCACGTAGCGGCCGCTGATCACGAGAGCGTCCGCGCCCGCCGCGAGTTCCTGAAAGAGCCGCCAGTCGCGCGCGTTTCCTATCGCCGGCGGCACGTTGAACTTCTCCGTCCGAGGATCGGGGAGCGAAATGCGCCCGTCCAGGCTGGAGATGAAGTTCGTGTAGACGAAGCTCTTCGATCGCCCGGCCGGAGGCGCGAAGGGCTCCCTTAAATAGAGTCCCTTCAGCGGGGCTTGCTCCCCCGGGCCGGGGAAAATGCGTAACAGGTTTTCGCCTTCGGCTTCCCGCATCGGATGGTCATGCCTTGAGCACGGGCTTTGCCTGGCCTGCCGGAGTCGACCCGGACGCCGGGCCCCTGTTGCTGGTCACGGTTTATGGCCCGGCTCGATGTCGCGTGCCTGCTGAAACGTCAACTGTTGCGAAGTGCCGCTCTGCTCGGCGTCGCGAGGCTCGAGCAGGAAGCCGACATGATCGCCGAGGTCGATCTGCTCCAGAACCGCGCCCGCGAACCAGCGTTCGCAGGCGTCCAGTATCGGCACACCATGAGCGTAATGCCAGCGCACGCGTGCGAACTTGTCCACGTCGTCGCCCGTCTCTCCGCCGAAGAGCTCGGCGATGTCCCTGTCTTTTTCCTCGACGATGTGCACCGCGAGTGTCGTCGCCCGGCGCGCGAGCGACAGAGTGTGGTTCCTTTTCGAGATGCAGGCGAGAAAGCGCGGCGGGTGAATGCTGCACTGCGTGGCGAAGCCGATGAGGCAGCCCGCACGCTCGTTCCGCACGGCAGTCGTCACCACATACAGCGGATATTCGAGCTTTGCGACGAGCTGCGTGAACCGTGAAGCCATCTGTGTCCATTTCCAGCGCGATCCGGAACCGCTTTGCGGCACCTGCAGCCGGTCGCCGTGCAACGAACGTGCCGAACCGTCGTGGGCAGGCGCCGCACTCGCGGCGCGGATCGCGAAGTCACGGGGCCCCGACGCCGGTTTGTCACGGCTGAAGGCGCTGAAGACAATGAACGCATGGCCGGAACGATCGCGAGTCGCTTGAGACGCGCCGCCCTGTGGCTGCTCGCAACAATCGCGGTGCTCGCCGTGGCGCTCGCCGTGCTGCTCGCGCTCCCGGTTCGGGAGTGGCGGACGGGCGAGCGTTTCGAGAACAGGCTGTCGGCCATACCCGCCGACGCAATGCCGTCTGCCGCGGAACGTATCTGGATCGACTCCGATTCCGCCTGCGGTGCCGGCGACCGCGTCGATCCCGACGACTGCCTCTCTATTCTGTATCTCGCGTTTCACGAGGGCGTCGACGTGGTCGGCCTGTCTACCGTTTTCGGCAATGCGCCGCTCGAGGTCACCGATCGGATCGGTCGCGAGCTCGCGCGGCTCCTCGCGGCGCACGGAGGCGACCGCTTCGCCGTCCATACGGGCGCGGCGCGGCCCCGCGAGGATGAAGCCCGCCCCGCAACGAATGCGCAGCGCTCCCTGAGCGAGGCGCTCGCGGACGGCCCGCTGACCATTCTCGCGCTGGGGCCGCTGACGAACGTGGCGGCAGCGCTGCGCGCGCGTCCGGACCTTGCCGGGCGCATCGAGCGCGTCGTTGCCGTGATGGGGCGTCGGCCCGGCCACGTCTTTCACCCGTCCGAGGCGAGCGGCGAGGGCATGCTGTTCGGGCACGGCCCGATTTTCCGCGATCTGAACGTCGCGTTGGACACGGAGGCCGTCGGAACCGTCCTCGCACATCGGGTGCCGCTTACGCTGATCCCGTACGAGGCCGCCAGAGCGGCCGAGCTCGATTCCGCCGCTCTCGACCGCCTTGCCGCGGCGGGGCCGGCTCACGCCTGGGTCGCTGAACGCGCCCGCCCGTGGC
>JAFGNC010000253.1 GCA_016927175.1 Gammaproteobacteria bacterium
ATGGGCGCAGCTGCGTTTCCCCGAGGCGCCGCCCCGCAGCCTCGGCGCGCTCGCGGCCAGAGTGCCGGAGCCGCTGGCCGGCGAGATCGCTGAGCTGGAGGCGAGCGTCTACGGCCCCGCCGCCGGCGAGTGGCACGGGGCGGGGCTGGCCGCGGCGCTGTCGAGTGTCGATTCCGTCACGAAGAGGCCCTCCTCCGGCGGAAGCGACGCGCTGATGCCGCTTTACCGCTGAGCCGGCGGGCACCGCCGCGCGGGTATTTGTGACCCGCTATGGGGATTTCCCGTAGTTTCGGCGTCATGCTTGGCCCGTTTCCTCGCCGATCCGAAACGAGCCGATGGAGTTCTTCGCCCTAGATCGCGATAACGTCAAATCGCCTTACGCGGCGCAGCTGAGCCGCGGATTCGCGGGCTTGCGTTTTTCGCGTCTGCTCGAGAAGGAGTTCCGCGAGCACTACACGGAGCAGAACCTGCCGCGCGCGCGCCTTTCGATGGCGATCCCGCTGGTCCTGCTGTGGGCGGTCGCGGGGCTCGAGGTGACGGTCGGCCTGTCCCCGCTCGGTTCGCTCGTCGACCGGCGCTGGCTCGCGATCCTGGTGCCGCTGATGACGGCGGTCCTGATCGCGATGTACCTGCCGAGCGCGGCGCGACGGTACACGTGGATCGCGGCGGTCGGCGTCACGGTGGTCGGCTTCGCGACGACGTTCCTGTGCCACACGGCGGCGCTGAACGGTGCGTCGTACGTCCTCGCGGCCGAGGCGCTCGTCGTGCTGTACGCGTGCCTGTTCCTCGGCCTGCTGTTCTACGTCGCGGTCGCCGTCGGCACGATGCTGGTTGCCGCGCACGTCGGGATCGGCCTCGCGGTCGGCCTGCCCGCGGAGCCGATGTGGTACACGACCGCGATCCTCGGGGCGGCGGCCGTCGCGGCGACGATCTCCGCCTACAAGCAGGAGCACGCGGTCAGGACGAACTTCCTCGAGACGCGCGTGCTGCACGAGCTTGCGGAGCGCGACGGCATGACGGGGCTCTACAACCGGCGGATCTTCGACGATTACGCGAAGCGGATCTGGCGCCAGTCCCGCCGCGAGGGCGAGCGGCTCGAGATCGTGCTGGTCGACATCGATTACTTCAAGGTCTACAACGACCTTTACGGCCACCAGGCCGGCGACGACACGCTGCGAAGAGTCGCGGACACGATCGCCCGCGGCGCCAAACGGCCGTTCGACTTCACGGCCCGCTACGGCGGCGAGGAGTTCGTGCTGATTCTGTACGGGCCGCCCGAGGAGTACGCCAGAGCCCTGCCCGAGCAGATCCGCCGCGACGTCATGGACCTCGCCATCGCGCACGAGGGCTCGCCGGTCGCGAGTGTCGTCACGGTCAGCGTCGGCGTCGCTCTCGCGGACGAGCGCTCCGGCAGGAGCCTTGCCGGGGCGATCCAGGTCGCCGACGAGGCGCTGTATCAGGCCAAGCAGGAAGGACGCAATCGCGTCGTCTACAAGACGACGGACGACGACGAGGTTCAGACCGGCAACTTTCGCGTGCCGCGCCGCAGGCTCGCGTGATCCGCCGCGGCGCTGGCGGCGTCGCTCGCAAGTGGACCGCTCAACGATGGCCTTCTCATCAGCGGCGCCGTCACCAGTGGCCGGTGTTCGGCATCGACGCCCACGGCTCCTGCGGCGGCCTCGCTTCCCCTTTCTGCAGCAGCTCGATAGAGATGTTGTCCGGCGAGCGGACGAAGGCCATGCGGCCGTCGCGCGGCGGCCGGTTGATCGTGACGCCGGCCTCGGCGAGACGGCGGCAGGTCGCGTAGATGTCGTCCACCTCGTAAGCGACGTGCCCGAAATTGCGCCCTTCCGAGTACGCCTCGGGATCCCAGTTGTACGTCAGCTCGAGCGCGCACTCTTCCTGGCCCTCGGCCGCCAGGAACACCAGCGTGAAGCGGCCGCCCTCGTGGTCCTTGCGGCGCAGCTCCTTCAGGCCGAGCTTGTTGCAGTAAAAGTCGAGCGACGCATCGAGGTCGCTGACGCGGACCATTGTGTGTAAATATCGCAAGAGCCTTTTCCTCTTTTCCTCCGGCCGTCCTCTGTTCGTGAAGAAGCCTCCGCCGACTATAACGCGTCGCCACCCGGCTCCCAACCGGCCCTTCGCAGCTCCCGTCGAGCGCTCTTGAGCTCGCAACGCCTCATCTTCGTGCCGGGCATGAAGCCCAAGCCCCGGCCCGACGCGCACCGCCGCGAGCTGCTGCGGGCCATGATCGCGGGACTGTCGTGGGAACGGCCGGAGGCTGCTCGCCTGCTGCGCTCGCATCCGGAGTCGCTGACGCTGGTGTCGTGGACCCACACCTTCTACGGTCAGCACCGGGACATCGCGCTCGACATCCCCGGCATCGATCGGATCCTGCACGATCCGGAGCCTTCGGAGGAGGACCTCAGGGAGATCGATTCGACGGCGCGGCGGATACGGCGGCTGTGGCACCTCGTGGGCGACGCGCTGCCGTTCCTCGGCCGCATCGTCGCGCGACCGGAGCTGCGCCTGACGATGACCGAGGTGCATCGCTACCACAGCGACGAGGGCGGCATCGCGACCGCCGTGCGGGGCATGCTGAAGGAGGCGCTGCGCGCGGCGTGGCAAGCCGGCGAGCGCGTGCTCCTGATCGGCCACAGCCTCGGCTCCGTCATCGCGTACGACACGCTGTGGGAGCTGTCGCGGCGGGACGGTGAGCCGGGGCGTGTGGATCTGCTGATCACGCTCGGCAGTCCGCTCGCGACACGCTTCATCCGCAAGTCGCTGCGCGGCGTCGACCGCGACGGGCCGGAGCGCTACCCGGGAAACATACGCCGCTGGGAAAACTTCACGGCCAGGGGCGAGCTGATGGCGCTGCGGCCGCAGCTGAGACCGCTGTTCGAGCCGATGATCGACCTGGGTCTGACCGAGGACATCGTCGATCACACGGAGCTGTACAACCACTTCCGCGGCGACATCGGCCTCAACGTGCACAAGTCCTACGGCTACCTCGTGCACCGCCTCGTCGCGGGATGCATCGGCGACTGGATGCTCGAAGGCAGCGTCCGCGCCGCCGCGACCGCCGCAGTGCGCAGCGAGGCGCCGACCGACTGAAGCCCTTCAGCGATCGCGGCGTGCCCGGCGCTCGCGCCGGCGGAGCGTCACTGCATCTGCGGCTCGATCCGGATGTCGATGCGGCGGTTGCGCTCCCGCCCCTGCGAGGTTTCGTTGTTCGCGATCGGCCGTGTCTCGCCGTAGCCGGCCGCGCTGATCCGGAACGCCGGCACGCCGAGCTGCGTCGACAGATATGCGCTGACGGACTCGGCGCGCTGCCGGGACAGGGCCATGTTGGCCTCGTCGCTGCCGTACGAGTCCGTGTGGCCCTCGACGATGACCTGCGAGTTCGGGAACACGTTGATGGCCTGCCGAACCTTGTCGAGCAGCCCGGCGTAGCTGCCGTCGACGTCGTCGCTGCCGACGGCGAACGTCAGTCCGACCAGGCGCAGCACGACCTGATCGCCTTCGCGCGAGATCCTTGCCTCGTCGCGCGTGAACAGCGACTCGATACTCGCGAAGCGCTCGCGCAGCCGCTCCTCGGCCTCGACCCGCTGCATCAGCGCGACGCGCTCCTGCGAGACGCCGCCGAGCCGCTCGTCGAGGTCGCGGATCTCCTCCTCGAGCTCGGAGACGCGGGTCCGGCTGGCCTCGAGATCGAGCTGCGCCTGACGTTCGTTCTCGCGCAGCTCTTCGATGTAGGCGACGAGCTCTTCCGCAACCTGCGCCGTGCCCTGGTCGAGGCGGGGCAGCTTGTCGGCGGCGGCGGCCACCTGCACGAGCGGGTCCTCGTAGGCGAGGATGATGTCCTCGAGCTCCCAGTCCTCGTCGCGGATCGTGCGGATCCGCTCGGCCAGATAGATCGCGTGACGCGCCTCGTAGTTCGCCTGCTGCGCAAGGCTGCGCGGCAGGTCGGTGTCGTAGCGGTTCTCGTTCAGCTCCTTCTCCGCCTGCAGCATCAGCTCCTCGGCCTTCGCGAACGTCTTCGGCGCGTAGCGCGGCACCCGCGCCTGCTCGGCCTGCGCGATCAGCGCGCGCGTCTGGCTCAGGTACTGCGCCTTGATCGCCGTCAGCTCGGCGTCGCGGTACAGCGCTTCCGCCTCCTCTGCGCGGCTGCGCGCGCCGCGGATGTCGCCGGACTCCAGACGCCGCATCGCATTCGTGAACGTCTCCTCGGCCTCGACCCACATCTCGCCGGCGAACGTGTCGGCGCTCGCGCTGGCCGCGTCGTCGCGCGTCTTGATCAGCGGCGCCAGCGTGATACGCGCGATCTCCGCGGCTTCGGCGGCCTGCGTGAACGCGGCGACGGCGTCGGCCAGCTCGCCGCGGATGCGCTCCATGTTGCGGCCGCGCCCGAGATCTTCCTCGGCGTCGGCATAGGCTTCGACGCCGCGCCCGAACGCGTCCGGCGCGAGCAGGTCGGCCCCGACCTCGCGGGCCGCCTCGCGCGCCGCATCGGCCTGCTCGAACAGCGTCGCGCGCAGGTCCTCCTGCGCGCCCGCCGCGGCGGCGGCCAGCAGTATCGGAACCAGGAATGTCCTGAGAGTCGTGTTGATCGTCATGAGCTCGAGACCTTCGGCCCGGGCGGGCTGCATCAAAAACGTGCGCTGGAGCAAAAATAACATGGCGGGCGCCGCATCGCCGGCACGCCGGCGCTCAATCTGTGCAGCGAGTCACAGACCCCCCTGCGAAAGGGGCCATAGAGTCCGGTCATGGGCATCAAGTACTACACGCATTTCGTGCTGACTGCGGATGCCGGGGATGGCCTGGACCAGGAGTTCAGCGGCGTGGTGGAGGTCAACCAGCCCACGGAGCCGCGCTTCGGCACGAAAGACATCGAGGCGCTGCTCGCACGGAATTTCGATTTGCGGTCTCAGGACGTGCGCCTGATCGACTGGGCGCGGCTGCAGTAGCCGCGACCGCCGGTCCCGCGCCGGGGTTTCTTGCTGCTTCTCTTCAACTGTCGTTTCCCCCTGTGATTGGCCCGGCGTTGAGCCGGGCTTTTTTTTCGCGTGCGGGCAGAATGGCGGCCGCGACGCGGCGCCTCTCGCCGCATCGCGGTCGCCACGCCGCGTCCGTGCCGGAGCCTCGCCGGCAGGGGGCGCGCACACGCTCTCTCCAAACGTGAGATACTGGCCGCCACTTCAGAACGGCGCTTTCCGGCGGCAATAGTGAGCGAATTCCGCGGCATACCGGTCGTCACGACCGGAGCGAAATACCGTACCGAGCACGGTTTCTCGGCCATCAAGAACGGCGTCAAGCGGCGCGAGGACCGGGCCGCTGCCAAGACGGCCGGCAAGCCGCCCTGGCTGAAGGCCCGGCTGCCGTCCGGCGCCGGCTACGAAGCTGTCAAAGGCACCGTCCGCTCGCATCGTCTCGCGACGGTCTGCGAGGAATCGATGTGCCCGAACATCGGCGAGTGCTGGTCGAACGGCACCGCCACGCTGATGCTGATGGGCGCCGTCTGCACGCGCGCCTGCCAGTTCTGCGCCGTCGACACCGGCAATCCGCGCGGCTGGCTCGATCCCGACGAGCCGGCGAACTGCGCCCGCTCGGTCGCGCTGATGGGGCTGAAATACGTCGTGCTGACGTCGGTCGACCGCGACGATCTGCCGGACGGCGGCGCCGCGCATTACGCCGCGTGCATCCGGGCCGTCAAGGAAGTCTGCCCCGGCACCGCCGTCGAGGCGCTGACGCCCGACTTCTGCGGCAGGCAGGCGGACGTCGAGACCGTCGTCGATTCCGGGCTCGACGTGTTCGCGCAGAACCTCGAGACCGTGCGGCGCCTGACCCGCAAGGTCCGCGATCCGCGCGCCGGCTACGAGCAGACGCTGGGCGTGCTCGAGCACGCGAAGCGCCATCGGCCGGACGTGCTGACGAAGACGAGTCTGATGCTCGGGCTCGGCGAGACCGACGAGGAGATCGCCGAGACGCTCGACGACGCGCGGCGCATCGGCATCGACATCGTGACCTTCGGGCAATATCTGCGGCCGACGGCGAACCACCTGCCCGTCGAAAAATACGTGACGCCGGAGGAATTCGCGCGCTATCGCGAATGGGGACTCGCGCGGGGCTTCCTCGAGGTCGTTTCCGGGCCGCTGGTGCGGTCGAGCTATCGCGCCGACCGCGTGTTCGAGCACAACAACGTCGGTCTGTAGCGGCGCGTGGGCGAGTTCTTCGCAGACTACGGGCTCTTTCTCGTCCAGCTCGTCACCATCGTCGCCGTCGTGCTGATCGCGGCCGCGGCTCTCGCCGTCGCCGCGCGGCGCGGCGCGCACGCCGAGGCGCTCGAGGTCCGGCATCTGAACCGGCAGTTCGAGGAGCAGGCGGACATCCTGCAGCGGGCGATCGAAGGCAAAGAGCGCTTCCGGAAATTTCTGAAGACGCGCGAGCGGGCGCGCAAGAGGGAGAAGCGCGACAAGAGCCGCGACGAGAAGCACCGCGTCTTCGTCCTCGACTTCAAGGGCGACATCCGCGCGAGCGCGACCGAGTCGCTGCGGCGGGAGGTGTCCGCCGTGCTCGCCGTCGCGAAGCCGACCGATCAGGTTCTGGTGCGCCTCGAGAACGCGGGCGGCACCGTGCACGAGCACGGCCTCGCCGCGTCGCAGCTGCTGCGAATCAAGCGCCGCGGCATTCCGCTGCTGGTCGCGGTAGACAAGGTCGCGGCGAGCGGCGGCTACCTGATGGCCTGCGTCGCGGATCGGATCATCGCGGCGCCGTTCGCGATCATCGGCTCGGTCGGCGTGCTGTTTCAGCTGCCGAACTTCAACCGGCTGCTGGAGGAGAGAGGGGTCGACTTCGAGCAGATCGCGGCGGGGCGCTACAAGCGGACCGTGACGATGTTCGGCAAGAACACCGACGAGGGGCGCGAGAAGCTGCGCGAGGAGATCGTCGAAGTGCACGAGCTGTTCAAGCGCCAGATCGCCGAGCACCGGCCCCAGGTCGACGTCGACGGCATCGCCACGGGCGAGCACTGGTACGGCGCGAAGGCGCTCGAGCTGAAGCTCGTAGACGAGCTGAACTCGAGCGACGATTTCCTGCTCGAGGCGGCGAAGAATCGCGACCTGTACCACGTCACGTACAAGCGCCGCCGGCGGTTTTCGGAGCGTATGCTCGGCGGCGTCGAGACTCTGCTGTCGTCGTAAGCCGCGCCGCCGAACGCGCGGGCGTCCGCCCATACGTCAACCGCATCACGGCTACGTCGCGGGTGTCGCCGCCGGGCGACAGCGCTCCGCGACGCTGGCTTGCCGCGCACCGCGCTTGGTAGACTCACTCGCGTCGCTTGCAGGCGCCACAACAACAGGTAACGATCGTCGCCATGATCAGCTCGACGAGAGCGGCATTCGCAGGTGCCGCGGCAGTGTTTGCGTTGACGGCTTCGGGATGCGTCTTCGTGCCCGTGGAAGAGGCCGTCGTCGATGCTTCGCCGGGGGCGTCCGCGTCGCCCGACCCGGCCGCGCCGCGGCTGCCGGCGCTCGACACGAGCCGGATCGAAGCCGTGCCGGCGTCGACCGAGGTCGTCGGCGAGATGCAGGTGCTCTTCACCCGTTACGAGAACACCTTCACGGCGATCGCCCGCGAATACGGCGTCGGCTATGAAGAGCTGCGGCACGCGAACCCGGGCGTCGATCACTGGCTGCCGGGAGAGGACACGCCGGTTTATCTGCCGACCCGGTCGATCCTGCCCGCCGCGCCGCGCGACGGCATCGTGATCAATCTGCCGAGCATGCGCCTTTACTACTTCTCGGATCACACCGAGGACGGCGGTTTCTCCGTCACGACCCATCCGATCGGCATCGGCCGTCAGGGCTGGGCCACGCCGACCGGCACGGCGAAGGTCACGCAGAAGGCGCGGGACCCGGTCTGGTACGTGCCGGCGTCGGTCAGGAAGGAGCACGAGGAGAAGGGCGACCCGCTGCCGAGCGTCGTGCAGCCGGGCCCCGACAACCCGCTCGGCCGCCATGCGATCGGTTTGTCGATGCCGGGCTACCTGATTCACGGCACGAACAAGCCTGCAGGCGTCGGCATGCGGGTCAGCCACGGCTGCATCAGGCTGTACCCGGAGGACATCGAGGCGCTGTTCGAGCGCGTCGCATCCGGCACGGCGGTCGAGATCGTCGATCAGCCCGTGCTGGCCGGATGGAGCGACGGGGTGCTGTACCTCGAAGCGCACCGTCCGCTCGAGGAAGACGAGCGGGACATGTCCGCCGAGGCGCAGAAAGCCATCGCGGCCGCGCTCGAGCGGGCGGGACGGGACCCGCAGACCGTCGAGCTCGACCGGGAGGCCATCGCCGCCGTGCTGAAAGAGCAGCGCGGCATACCGCTGCCGATCGGCGGCAGCGCAGCCTCGCACGCCGAGTACCTGGCCGCGTCCCGCGTCGTCGAGAACACGGTGCCGCTGCCGGAAGACGGCGGCGACGCGGCATCGGAGACCGCCGCCCTTCTCGACTGACCTGCGCGACGCCGTTTGCCGGTACAGCGCCTTTGAGTTCGCGCCCGCTTTCGGGACTGCTGCATCCGCGGGCGCATGCCGCTATGATGCGGCTTTTCCAGTGCGGGCAGTATGGCAGTCGAATCCGTAGACGTCGCCGGCGCGCCGTCGCGTCCCGAGAGCATCGCGCCCTCATCGTCGCTCGAGCTGTCGCTCGAGCCGACCGTCACCGCCTTTCTCGGCAGGACCGAGCGAGGCCCCGTCAACGAGCCGATCGAGCTGCGCAACTTCGACGATTACCGCCGCGTCTTCGGCGGGCACTGCGCGTTCAGTCATCTGCCTCACACCGTGCAGCACTACTTCCAGAACGGCGGCGAGCGCGCCGTCGTCGTGCGGCTGACCAACGGCGCGACGCATGCCGTCGTCGACGTGCCCGCGGGCAACGAGCGGCTGCGGCTGAAAGCACGCCGGCCCGGGAGCCGCGAGACGCTGCGCGTGTCGGTCGATTACGATCGCGTCGAGCACGATGCCGAGCGATTCAACCTGGTCGTGCAGCGCCTGTCGCGCAGCGGCTCCGCGGTCATCGAGGACCAGGAGCTGTTTCCGGCCGTGTCGGTCAGCGGCCGCGACGCGCGTTTCGTCGTGGACGTGCTGAAAAGCTCGGAGCTCGTTTCGGTCGTCGGGCCGCTGCCGTCGCGGCGGCCGAATGCGACGAGCGCCGTTCACCCCGGGCAGGCCATACCCTATCTCGGCATGACGGCGGCCGGCAGCGACGGCCGCGAGCTGACGGATTACGACGTCATCGGCTCGAAAGAGGAGGGCACGGGCCTGTTCGCGCTCGACCGCGTCGAGCGCATCGACCTGCTGTGCATCCCGCCCGCGCCGGAGCGCGACGTCGGCACGACCGCATTCGTTGCCGCGAGCGGCTACTGCGCCCGCCGGCGCGCGATGCTGATCTGGGATCCGCCATGGAGCTGGGAAGGGAGCGGTGACGCGCTGCGCGGCATTCGCGCGACCGGTATCGCGAGCGGCAACGCGCTGACTTACTTTCCGAGGATCCGGCCGCGCGCCGAATACGCGCGCTTCCCGGCGGGGATCCCGGCCTGCGGCGCGCTGGCCGGCATGCTCGCCGCCGCCGATGCGGCGCTTCTCGCAGGCGACCGCGGCGCGTCGCCGCTGCTGTTGCGCGCCAGCCTGACGACGGCAGCCGACGTCGGGGAGAGGCAGATCTCGATGCTGCACCGCTTCGGCGTCAACGCGCTCGTGCGCATGCAGGGCGGTCACGTGGAGCTCAGGGGCAATGCCTGCTTCGCGGTCCAGGACACCCGCGCGTCGCCGGCGCAGCGGCTCGACACGCGCCGGACGGCTCTGTTCGTGCTCGGCTCGCTCGAGCGCGGCACCCGCTGGGTCTGCCGCGAGATCGGCGCCGACGACGCGTGCGAGCGTCTCGAGGCGCTCGTGAAGAGCTTCATGGCCCAGCTGCACGAGCTCGGCGTGCTGAAGGGCAAGCGGCCCGAGCAGGCGTGGCTGGTGCGCGTCGCGCGCCGCCCCGCCGGAGCCGAGCCCGAGATCATGCTGCGGGTCGGCTTCTCGCTGCTGCGGCCGGAGCAGCTCGCGATCTACGAGCTCAGGTTCCGCGCGAGCGGCATGGAGACGCGCGCCGTGCCGCCGCTCGACACGCAGTGAGCCGCCGCCGGCACCCCGCC
>JAFGNC010000254.1 GCA_016927175.1 Gammaproteobacteria bacterium
ACAGCGGCACCGCGAGCAGGGTCTCGTTGCCCATGATGCCGAAGATCCGGTTCGGCATCGTGCCGAGGAAGGCGGACTCGAAGCCCCCGGACGCGGTCCCGATCAGCGCAAAGATCAGCGCGACGCCGCCGAGCGAGAAAGCGACGGGGTAGCCGGCCAGCAGCACGGCCACGGCCGCGAAGAACATGACGATCGCGACCCATTCCACGCTAAATCACCTGATGCTCGGCCGGCGCTGCGCCGGACTCCCGGCCGAGCAGGACCAGCACGTTGTCGATCATGTCGGCCAGCGCCTGCAGCACCAGCAGCACCGCGGTGACCAGGATGACGCTCTTCAGCACCGGCACGAACGGGTAGGGCAGGCCGCCCGCTTCCCGGGAGCCTTCCCTGATCTGCCAGGACACGGCGACGTAGTCCCAGCTGACGACGGCGATGAAGATCGCGACCGGCAGCAGGAAGAGGCACACGCCGGCGATGTCGACGATCGCCCGCTTCCGGGGCGACAGCCGCCGATAGAAGACGTCGACGCGAACGTGCTCGTCGCGGTTCAGCGTGTAGGCGGCGGCCAGCATGAACACCGCCGCATGGACCCACACGACGCCTTCCTGCATCCAGATCCAGCCGACGTCGAACGCGTAGCGAAACAGGACGATCACGAACGTGCCGACGACCATCGGCAGCATCAGCCAGGCGATCAACTGCCCCGTGGCCTCGCTGAACCGCTTCAGCGCGCCGCTCAGCGCGCGCAGGTTGTCGACGGTGTCTTTGTTCAATGGCGGACCGGATCGCCGTTTGCGTTCGTTGTTGTTCGACGGACGCCGAAATTCCTCCGCTCCCCGGCTCGGCGCCGCCGCGTAAGGCCCCTGCTCCGCGCGATCAGTCGCGATCCGCGGGAGCGTCGCGCTCCAGGCGCTTCAGGAACACCTTCATTTCCTTCGCCGCCTGCTGGTCGCCGCGCTTTTCCGCGACGAGGATTCCCTGCCGGTACGCGTCGATGGCCTGCTCGCGCTTCCCGGCTTCGCTTCTGAGCTTGCCGAGCAATTTCCACGCGGCAGAATAGTCGGCGTCGATGCGCACGGCAACCTCGGCATGCTCGAGAGCGCGCTCGATGTCGCCGGCGGCGGCGTAGCGCGACGCGAGCGCGAAGCGGATCGGTGCGCCGTCCGAGCCTTGGGCGATCAGCGCCTCGAGATTCTGGGTCATGTCCATGGCTCGCCTCCCGGCCGCCGCCCTCCCAGCGGATCAGCGCCGCCAGAAAGTCGGCGTGATCAACACGAGCAGCGTAAAAATTTCGAGCCGGCCGAGCAACATCGCGCAGACGGAGGCCCACTTCGCGACGATCGGCAGATCGACATAGTTCGCCGCAACGTCGCCGACCCCGGGGCCCAGATTGTTCAGCATCGCCGCAACCGCCGAGAACGCCGAGACGGGATCGAGCTCCGTCGACAGGAAGATCAGCATCAGGGCCGCGAACACCACGATATAGATCGCGAAAAATCCCCACACCGAGTCGACGACGCGCGAACGGACCCCGCGGCCGCCGAGCTTGACCGGGATCTCGGCGCTCGGGTGCACGAGCCGCTGCACCTCTCTGACGCCCTGCTTGTACATCAGCAGCCAGCGGATCACTTTCATGCCGCCGGCCGTCGAGCCGGCGCAGCCGCCGACGAAGCTCGCGTAAACCAGCAGCATCGGCAGCGCGCCCGGCCACTCCGAGAAGGCGGCCGTCGTGTAGCCGGTCGTCGTCGCGATCGACACGACCTGGAATATGCCGCGGCGGAACGCGTCGGCCGTGGTCGCGTAGTACTGCGTGTAGATCAGATAGCCGACGACGAGCGCCGTCAGTGCGGCCAGGAAGCCGCAGTAGGCCCTGAACTCCGAATCGGCGAAATAGTTCCTCAGGCTCTTCTCGCGCCAGGCCAGGAAGTGCAGCGCGAAGTTCGCGCCGGCCACGACCATGAAAAAGATCGCGACGGCCTCGACGGCCGCGTCGTCGAAGTAGCCGATGCTCGCATCGTGCGTCGAGAAGCCGCCGATCGCGACCGTGCTGAAGCTGTGGCAGACGGCGTCGAACACGCTCATGCCGGCGAGCCAGTAGGCGGCTGCGCAGACGATCGTGATGCCGAGGTACACGTACCACAGCAGCTTCGCCGTCTGGGTGATCCTCGGCGTCAGCTTGTTGTCCTTGACCGGTCCCGGCATCTCCGCCCGGTACAGCTGCATGCCGCCGACGCCGAGCATCGGGAGCACGGCGACGGCGAGCACGATCAGGCCGAGCCCGCCGAACCACTGCAGCTGGTGCCGGTAATACAGAACCGCGCGGGGCAGAGCGTCGAGCCCGACCAGCACGGTGCCGCCCGTCGTCGTGAGCCCGGCCATCGACTCGAACAGCGCGTCCGTCAAGGTCATGTCCGGGACCTCGACCAGCAGCAGCGGCAAGGCGCCGAAACAGCCCAGCACGATCCAGAACAGCGCGACGACGACGAAGCCGTCGCGCAGCCGCAGATCCCTGCGCTTGTGCCGGGCGGGCCACCACAGCAGCACGCCGAGGCCCGCGATCAGCACGAAGGATTCGGCGAAGGCGGCCCACGTGCCGTCGCCGTAGAGCAGAGACACCCCGATCGGCGGCAGCATCGTCAGGCTGAACATCGCGAGGAAGATGCCGATGACGCGCTGCACCGTGACGATCGTCATGGCTCTACCGGGCGGGTACCGTAACCGGCCGCGCGGTTGTCGCGCTTTCCGACGCGGCGCGCGGTCCCGCGGGGCTTCCGCGGCCCCGGCCGTCGCCTGCGGCGGCCCCGGCCCGGGAGGGATAGTGCGAAGAGCGCAAGTCCGGCACCTGTCGTCAGACGAACGTGACGCCGACCTCGAACAGCCGCTCGACCTCGTCGATCTGGCGGCGGTCGGCCATGAACAGAATCACGTGGTCGTCGGCTTCGATGACGGTGTCGTGGTGCGCGATCACCAGCCGGTCACCGCGCACGATCGCGCTGATCACGGCGCCGCGCGGCAGGCGGATGTCCGCAATGGCACGGCCGACGACCTTCGACTCGCGCGAGTCGCCATGGGCGACCGCCTCGATGGCTTCGGCCGCGCCGCGGCGCAGCGAGTGCACCTTGACGACGTCGCCGCGGCGCACGTGCGCGAGCAGCGTGCCGAGCGTGATCTGCTGCGGCGAGATCGCGATGTCGATCGTCCCGGCCTCGACGAGCTCCGCGTAAGCGGGCTTGTTGATCAGCGCCATGACCTTGTGCGCGCCGAGTCGCTTCGCGAGCATCGCGGACAGAATATTGGCTTCCTCGGCATTGGTCACGGCGACGAACACGTCGGCGCTGTCGATGTTCTCCTCGAGCAGCAGCTCCTCATCGGCCGCATCGCCGTGCAGCACGATCGCCTTGTTGAGCTGCTCCGAGATCTCTCGGGCGCGCTCGAAGCCGCGCTCGATGACCTTGACGTTGTTCGTCGCCTCGAGCGCCTGGGCCAGACGAAAGCCGATGTTGCCGCCGCCCGCTATCACGACGCGGCGGACCGGCTCATCGAGCCGGCGCATCTCGCTGAGCACGGTGCGGATGTCCTTGCGCGCTGCGATGAAGAAAACCTCGTCGCCTTCCTCGACGACCGTGTCCCCGTCCGGAATGATGCCGCGGCCGCCCCGGTAGATCGCGACGACGCGGCTCTCGACGTTCGGCACGTGCTTCGGCAGCTCGCGCAGCGCGCGGCCGACCAGCGCGCCGCCCTCGTGCGCCCGGGCGGCGACGAGGCGCACGCGCCCGTCCGCGAACTCGAGCACCTGCAGCGCACCCGGGAAATGGATCAGCTGCTCGATGTATTCGGTGACGAGCGATTCCGGGCTGACGGTCACGTCGACCGGTATGCAGTCCGCGCCGAACAGCTCCGCGTGCCGCATGTATTCGCCGGCCCGGATCCGGGCAATTTTCGTCGGCGTGCGGAACAGCGTGTAGACGATCTGGCACGCGATCATGTTGATCTCGTCGCTGTCCGTCAGCGCAATCATCATGTCCGCGTCGCGGGCGCCGGCGCGCTCGAGCACGTCCGGATAGGCGGCGTTGCCGACGACGGTACGCACGTCCAGCCGGTCCTGCAGCTCGCGCAGCACTTCCGGGTTACGGTCGACGATCGTGACCTCGTTGGCCTCCTCGCGTGCGAGGCTGTACGCGACCGTCGTGCCGACCTGGCCGGCGCCCAAGATCAGGATTCTCATCGTTGACGGCTTCCGAAGCCTGGCGCGGCGCGTAGTCTACACGAGGTTTCCGGCGGCACCTGCTACACCAGTTCCAGATTTGCGTAGGCCACGACCAGCCATTTGGTGCCGGTCCGCTCGAAGTTCACCTGGACCCGGGCGTGGGCGCCGTTGCCTTCGGAGTTCAGCACGACGCCTTCGCCGAACTTGCCGTGGCGCACGCGCTGGCCGAGCCGTATGCCGACGTCGGAGCCGTCGAAGCCGCCGCGCCGCTGATAGACGGGGCGCGACACGGCCATCGTCGGCCGCACCTCTTCGAGCAGCTCGGGCGGGATCTCCCTCAGAAAGCGGGACGGTGTCGAGTAGCTTTCCATGCCGTGCAGCCGCCGCTGCTCGGCGTAGGTCAGGTACAGCTGGCGCTTGGCGCGCGTCAGGCCGACATAGCAGAGCCTGCGCTCCTCTTCGAGTCCGTCGGGGTCGTTCAGCGACCGCTGGTGGGGAAACAGCCCGTCCTCGAGCCCGCACATGAAAAGCAGGTCGAACTCGAGGCCCTTGGCCGAATGCAGCGTCATCAGCTGCACGCTGTCCTCGAAGGGGCCGGCCTGCACGTCGCCCGACTCGAGCACCGCATAGGACAGGAATTCCACGAGCGGCGGATAGTCCTCGTCCGTCTGGCCCACGAGCGCGTCGCGCGCGGCGTTGACGAGCTCCTCCAGGTTCTCGACCCGCGCCTCACCGCCGGTGTGCGCATCCTTGGCGTGATGGGCGATCAGGCCGCTGGCCTCGACGACGCGGGCGACCTGCTCGTGCAGCTCGCGGCCGTGCATCTCGCGCTCCAGCCGGTCGATCAGCCGCAGGAACTCCCACAGCGCCTTGCTCGAGCGCTTCGGCAGAACCTCCTCGGCGATGACCGACGCGGCCGCGCGCCACAGGCTCGTGCCGGCATTCCTGGCCTCCGTCCGGACGACGTCCATGGTCCGCGCGCCGATGCCGCGGGCAGGCGTGTTGACGACGCGCTCGAAGGACGCATCGTCGTCGCGGTTCACGGTCAGCCGCAGATACGCGAGCGCGTCCTTGATTTCGGCGCGCTCGAAGAAGCGCATGCCGCCGTAGACGCGGTAGGCAATGCCGGCGGCGAGCAGCGCCTCCTCGAACACGCGCGACTGCGCGTTCGACCGGTACAGCACCGCGATGTCGCTGCGGCGCGAGCCGTGCGCGATCGCGTCGCGAATCCGGTTCACGACGAACTCCGCTTCGTCACGCTCGTTGAACGCCGCGTAGAGCCGTATCGCCTCGCCCCTGCCGCCGTCCGTCCACAGGTTCTTGCCGAGGCGGCCGCTGTTGTGCGCGATCACCGCGTTGGCGGCGTTCAGTATCGTTTCCGTCGAACGGTAGTTCTGCTCGAGGCGCACGATCGTCGTGCCGGGCCAGTCGCGCTGAAAGCGGAACAGATTCTCCACCCGCGCGCCGCGCCAGCGGTAGATCGACTGATCGTCGTCGCCGACGACGAAGGGTATGCCGCTGTCGCCCGCCAGCAGTTTCAGCCACTGGTACTGGATTGCGTTCGTGTCCTGGAATTCGTCTACGAGCAGATGCCTGAAGCGGTCGCGGTACTGGCGCAGCAGATCCGGCCCGTCCCGCAGCAGCTCCAGCGTGCGCAGCAGCAGCTCGCCGAAGTCGACGACCGAGTTGTCGTTGCACAGCTGCTCGTAACGCGAGTAGATCTCGATCATTCGGCGCCGCCCGGCGTTGCCCTCGTCGGACAGCGCGGCGGCACGGACGCCTTCGTCCTTGCTCGCGTTGATGAACCACTGAACCTCGCGCGGCACCCATTCGTTCTCGTCGAGGTTCATGGACCTGATCAGGCGCCGGATCAGCCGCAGCTGATCGTCCGAGTCCATGATCTGGAACGCGTCGGCGAGGCCGGCGTCGCGGCTGTGGATGCGCAGCAGCCGGTGCGCCAACCCGTGGAACGTGCCGATCCACAGGTGCCGGGTCGGGTGGCCGAGCAGCGCCTCGATGCGCTGGCGCATCTCTGCCGCCGCTTTGTTCGTGAAGGTGACGGCCAGGATGTGCTGCGGCGCGCAGCCCTCGACGCGGACGAGCCAGGCGACGCGATGCACGAGCACGCGCGTCTTGCCGCTGCCGGCGCCGGCCAGCACCAGCGTCGGCGAATCGCCGGCGGTGACGGCCTCGCGCTGGGCGTCGTTCAACGGATCGAGGATGTCGGTGATGTCCATGACCGGAGCGAGCGGCGGCGGGTCACCGCCTGGCGGTGTTCATTCCGGCCACAGCGCCGGGATGTAGTGATCGACGAGCAGAAAGCTGAACAGCGCCATCAGATAGCTGATCGAGTAGGCGAACGTTTTGATCGCGGTATCCGGGCGCGGCGCGAATTTCAGCCGAATGGCGTAGGCCAGAAAACCGCCGCCGAGCAGCACGGCGCCGAACAGATACAGGCCGCCGCTCATGCCCGTCAGGTAGGGCAGCAACGTCACGATGATCAGCAGGATCGTGTAGTACAGCACGAATGATTTCGTCAGCTCCTCGCCGTACGTGACCGGGAACATCGGAATGTCGGCCTTCTCGTAGTCGGCCCGGCGCGCGATCGCGAGCGCCCAGAAGTGCGGCGGCGTCCACGTGAAAATGATCAGGAACAGCAGCAGCGCATGGCCGCTGACGTCGTTGGTGACCGCGGCCCATCCGAGCACGGGCGGCGCTGCGCCCGCGGCGCCCCCGATCACGATGTTCTGCGGCGTCGCTCGCTTCAGATAAGCCGTGTAGATGACGGCATAGCCGATCAGCGAAGCGAAGGTCAGCGCCGCCGTCAGCGCGTTCACCAGCAGCGCGAGCAGCCCGATGCCGGCGAGACCGAGCCCGAGCGCGAAACCGAGCGCGTCGCGCTCGTTGACGCGGCCGGACGGCAGCGGCCGGAAACGCGTCCGGGCCATCTCCGCGTCGATGCGCTGGTCGAGGACGTGGTTGATGGCGGCCGCCGACGCCGCCGCCAGGGCGATCCCCACGCTGCCGAATACGAGCGCGTCCCACGGCACCATGCCCGGTGTCGCGAGAAACATGCCGACGATCGCCGTGAACACGAGCAGCTGGACCACTCCCGGCTTCGTCAGGACGTAGTAGTCTCGCCAGGTTGCCGCAGCAGTCACGTCAGTGTTGGCGTATTCTCTTGTGAGCATTGACGATGGTCAGTAACAGCAGCGCCGCGACGCCGTTGTGCGCAACGGCCGCGGCGAGCGGAACGCCGAACAGTACGATACTCGCCCCCAGCGTCAGTTGCACGGCGAGGGCCCCGAGAATGGCCGCACCGGCGAGCCGTCCCCGCTCGTAGCGCAACAGCGCGGCGCCGAGCGCGATCAGCAGCACGGATGCGACGACGGCGCCGAGCCGATGCGTGAAATGCACGGCGACCCGCGCGGGATGGTCGAGCACGCCTCCTTCGTAATCGATGCCGATGCCGCGCCACAGCACGAAGGCCTGGTCGAAATCGGCGAGCTCCGGCCACCACTGCGTCTGGCACGTCGGGAAGTCCGGGCACGCCAGCGCGGCGTAGTTGGCGCTCGTCCAGCCGCCGAGGAAGATCTGCAGCACCAGCGCCGCGCCCGCCGCGCCCGCGAGCGCCCGAACCCGAGGCGTGACCGCGAGCGGCTGCGCGCGGCCGCGGGCGAGCCAGAACAGCAGCGACAGCGTCGCGAAGCCGCCGAGCAGGTGGGCGACGACGATGATCGGCTTCAGCAGCAGCGTCACGGTCCACATGCCGAGCAGCCCCTGAAACACGACGAGGGCCACGAGGGCGACGGGAACGCGCCACGGCTGCGCCGGATCGCGGCGATTGCGCCACGCGAGCACGGCCAGTGCGACGCAGACGAGGCCGAGTGTGCTCGCGAGGTAACGGTGGAACATCTCGCGCCAGGCCTTGCCGGCCTCGAGCGGGCGTCCGAACTCCGTCTGGACGGCCTCGTCGACGGCGAGCTGCTCGGTGACGAGTATCTGCCCGTAGCACCCGGGCCAGTCGGGACAGCCGAGCCCGGCGTCGGTCAGCCTGACCCACGCCCCGACGGTGACGACGAGCAGCGCGAGGACGGTCCCGAGCCGGGCGAGCCACAGGAAAACGTTGTACATCAGCCTACCGCATCAACCTTCGGATCACCCGATCCGCGACACGCTCAACAGGCGCTCCAGATCGTCGAGCAGGCCTTCCTGGTCGGGGTCCGGAGGATAACTCATAACGAGATTGCCGTGCGGATCCACGACGTAGACCCGCCCGTCCGCGCCCGGGGCGTGCCCGACGCGCTCGAGCACGGCGAGCAGCTCGGCACCGGCCGGGCCGTCGAAGCTGGCGGTGACGATCGTCGGGTCGCGGCCCGCCTTCGAGTCGTCGCCGGGACCGATGAAGATGCGCTGCACGCGGTCCAGGTCGCGGCCGAGCGCCAGCTCCACCTGGCGCAGCCGAACGAGATCGCCGAGACAGCGCTCGCCGCACGGCGACGTCCGCGCATAGACCAGCGACCACGTCGGACCGGACAGCAGGTCGTCCACCACGGCGCCTTCGACGCGGCCCGGCAGGCTCGGGAGCTCGACAGGCGACTCGAGCAGTCGCCGCTCGGGGTTCGCCAGGATCGGCAGCTCGTCGAGGTCGCCTCCGTAGTAGAGCAGGTACGCCCCGATCACGGGCCCGACGCAGACGAGGGCCACCAGCAGAATCTGCAGTTTCGTTTTCATCGAGTCCTCCGGCGCAGCGAACGGCGCGCGATGACCGCCGCGGCGCCCGCCGCGACGGCCGCAAACAGCCACCATTGGCCGGCATAGCCGAGATTTCGCGCCGGATCGGCGGCCGGGCCTTCCCAGTCCCGCGCGAAGCCGTCCGGCTGGTCGGGGTCGAGCAGCAGCTGATAGTCGATCAGGCGGTGCCCGAGCTCGGACTCGAGCTCCGCCATCGTCGGATAAGACAGGACGCGGACCGGCTCGTCGGCGGCCGGGGCCGGCGCTCCGCCGAGCTTCAGGCCCGGCGCGGGAAGCTCGTCGAGCCGCCCGACGACGCGCCGCGGCTCGCGGGACACGCCGATGGCCGGCAGCACGCTGCGATCCGGGCTCGCGCGGATCCAGCCGCGATTGACGATCAGCCGGGCGTCGCGATCCTCCATGCGCAGCGGCGTGAGCACCAGGTAGCCCGGAACGCCGTCACGCACGATGTTGTCGATCAGGAACTGCCTGTCCGGCTCGTAGCGCCCGTCGACCACGACCGACCGGTAGCGCAGCGCCGCCGCGTCGCCCGGCTCGAGCGCATCGAGCGGCCGCGACACCGGCGGCAGCTCACGTGCCTCGGCGTAACGCTCGAGCACGGCGCGGCTCTGGCCCGCGCGATCGAGCTGCCAGAATCCGAGTGCCGTGCAGACCGCGGCGACGAAGGCGAGCAGTGCCACCGCGATCCATGGATTCCTGCCGGCGGGGTGTCGTCCCGGCGTTCGCTGTTCCGTCGCCACGTTACAATGATCTCAACGGAGCCTGCCGGAACGCGAGCGGCCCCGGCCGACGATTGCAGACTACAAGGTGTCGAGCGCGGACCGAGTCCGCGCCTCGAGCCTCGCCCCGGCGAGCCTCGGGCGGCGAGGCAGGCGGCGCGCCGACACCCGGAGACCATCGCATGGGCCTGATCGTCCTGCTGCTGTTCGCCGCGATCCTCGCGAGCCTCGGCAGCGCGCTGTACTACCTGCTGCGCTCCAAAGGCAGCTCCGCCGGTGTCGTCCGCGCGCTGACCGTGCGCATCGGCCTGTCGATGCTGCTGTTCCTGCTGCTGATGTTGGCCTGGTGGGCCGGCCTCATCGAGCCGCACGGCGTCCAGCCGATCCCGCCGTCCGGGTGACGCGGGAACGGTGCGGCGCGCGGCACGCGCCGGGGCCGGTCAGAGCCAGTACACGAAAATGAACAGGCCGAGCCAGACGACGTCGACGAAGTGCCAGTACCACGCAACGGCCTCGAACGCGAAGTGCCGATCCGGGGTGAAGTGGCCGCGCAGCACCCGCAGCCAGACCACGAGCAGCATGATCGCGCCGAGCGTCACGTGCAGCCCGTGGAAACCGGTCAGCATGAAGAACGTCGA
This sequence comes from Gammaproteobacteria bacterium, assembly GCA_016927175.1. Classification (GTDB taxonomy): domain Bacteria; phylum Pseudomonadota; class Gammaproteobacteria; order Steroidobacterales; family Rariloculaceae; genus ZC4RG20. The sequence goes on from JAFGNC010000254.1 coordinate 10,320, forward strand.
GCCGTAGATGCCCGTGTCGAGCCGCAGGTTCAGCTCCGTGTACGCGTGGATGTACTCCTCGGCCTGGAAGCCGAGGAACAGGAAGCCCAGCAGGAACGTCGCCGCCAGCCAGATCGCGACGCCCATGCGCTTGTTCGCGCGCAGCATGTGGTGGGCGATCGTCAGCGTGACGCCGCTCGTCAGCAGGATGCCGGTGTTCAGCGCCGGAATGCCCCAGGCCGCGATCGTCTCGAACTCGTCGGCGCGGCCGGCGGGTCCGACCGACGGCCAGGTGCGCTCGAACCCTTCCCACAGCAGCAGGTTCGTGTAGAAGTTGTTGCCTTCGCCGGCGAGCCACGGCACCGCGAGCTGCCGCGCGTAGAACAGAGCCCCGAAGAAGGCGCCGAAGAAGACCACCTCCGAGAAGATGAACCAGCTCATGCCCCAGCGGAAAGACTTGTCCACCTGGGCGTTGTACATGCCCCGCTCGCTCTCGCGAATCACGGTGCCGAACCAGCCGAACACCATGACCAGGATGATGAACACGCCGAGCCACGCGATCACCGAGCCGACGCTGGACTGGTTGAGCCACAGGCTGAACCCCAGCACGGCGGCAAACAGGCCGACCGAGCCGACGATGGGCCAGTAGTTGGTGCTGTGCGGCACGTAGTAACGATCAGATGCAGCTTCCATGGTTTCTCGAGTACGCGAATCGTTCGTTCAGTGTGATTGACGGCGCCGGGCTCTACGGCTCCGGCTCAGGTGTTCTGGTCCGGCAGCGTGAAGAAGGTATAGCCGAGCGTGACGGTGTCCAGGTATTCCGGCAGCTCCGGGTCGACCATGAACAGCACCTGCATCTCACGCCCTTCCTCGGGAGCGAACTCCTGGTTCGTGAAGCAGAAGCACTGCACCTTCTTGAAGTGCTTCGCTGCGATACCTGGCGACACGCTCGGCGTGGCCTGGCCGGTGACCTGCGAGCGCGTCAGGTTCTCGGCGTAGTAGAAGGTCTCGTAGATCTGCCCCGGATGCACGTCCATGTGCGCGACGGTCGGGCGGAACTTCCACAGGGCACCCGCGTTGACCGCGCCCACGAACTCGACCCGCACGGTGCGCGACTGGTCGACGTTCTCGGTGACCTGCTGAGCGACTTCGGACGTCCTGCCGCCGAGACCGGTGATCTCGCAGAACACGTCGTACAGCGGCACGAGCGCGAAGCCGAAGCCGAACATCGCGACGCACAGCCCGACAAGCTTCAGGGTCAACGGTGCATGGCGCATCGGTCTACGCTCCCATGCTCTTCATGACGCCGATGCCGATGAAGCCGAGATAGAAAGCGAGCACGAGCAACGCCAGCAGCCACGCATTCGTGCGGGCACGGGCGCGTTGCTCCGGTTCGCCCTGGTCGGCGCCTTCGAATGTACGCGTTCTCGTCCGATGCGTTGTCATAGCCTCATCCTCTCGGTGTCGCCGCCGCGATCACTTGATCGCCGGCGGCGTCTCGAACGTGTGGTGCGGCGCGGGCGACGGCACGGTCCACTCGAGCCCGTGCGAGCCTTCCCAGACCTCGGCCGTGGCAGGCGTACCGCCACGGATGCACTTGATCACGAGCCAGACGAATATCAGCTGCGCGAACCCGAGACCGAATGCCCCGATGCTCGAGACCGCGTTGAAGTCGGCGAACTGCACCGCATAGTCCGGGATCCTGCGCGGCATGCCGGCCAGCCCGAGGAAGTGCTGCGGGAAGAACGTCACGTTGACGAAGATCGCCGTCAGCCAGAAGTGCAGCTTGCCGAGCTTCTCGTCGTACATGTGGCCCGTCCACTTCGGCAGCCAGTAGTAGGCGCCCGCGAACACGCCGAACAGCGCGCCCGGCACGAGCACGTAGTGGAAGTGCGCGACGACGAAATAGCTGTCGTGGTACTGGAAGTCCGCCGGCACGATGGCGACCATCAGCCCGGAGAATCCGCCGACCGTGAACAGGAACAGGAACCCGAGCGCGTACAGCATCGGCGTTTCGAACGTCAGCGAGCCCTTCCACATCGTGGCGGTCCAGTTGAAGATCTTCACGCCGGTCGGGATCGCGATCAGCATCGTCGTCAGCATGAAGAACAGCTGCCCGCCAAGCGGCATGCCGACCGTGAACATGTGGTGGGCCCAAACGACGCACGACAGGAACGCGATCGCCGCGGTGGCATAGACCATCGACGCGTAGCCGAACAGCGGCTTGCGCGAGAAGGTCGGAATGACCTCCGAGATGATGCCGAAGGCCGGCAGGATGATGATGTAGACCTCGGGATGCCCGAAGAACCAGAAGATGTGCTGGAACATGACCGGGTCACCGCCGCCGGCCGCCTGGAAGAAGCTGGTGCCGAAGAACTGGTCCGTCAGCAGCATCGTCACGGCGCCGGCGAGGACCGGCATCGCGAGCAGCAGCAGATAGGCCGTGATCAGCCACGTCCACACGAACATCGGCATCTTCATCAGCGCCATGCCCGGTGCCCGCATGTTCATGATCGTGACGATGATGTTGATCGCGCCCATGATCGACGAGAAGCCGAGCAGGTGAACCGCGAAGATCAGGAACGGGAAGGCCGCACCGGTCTGCAGCACGAGCGGCGGATACATCGTCCAGCCGGAGGCAGGGCCGCCGCCCGGCAGGAACAGCGTCAGCAGCAGCAGCGTGGCCGCGAACGGCAGCAACCAGAACGACCAGTTGTTGAGCCGCGGCAGCGCCATGTCGGGCGCGCCGATCATCATCGGGATCATCCAGTTCGCG
>JAFGNC010000255.1 GCA_016927175.1 Gammaproteobacteria bacterium
CGTCGTACTGGACGATGTCGAGCCCGCTGCAGCGATCCGGCCCGCCGAGCGCGAACGTCGCGAGGATGGCGTGGCCGTCGACCTCGAGCGAACGCTTCAGCGTGTCCACGTATCGAGCCCGATCCTCGGGCTCCGTCAGGAAGTGGAACGTGGCGCGGTCGTGCCACACGACGTATGGGTGCGGCGGCTGGAAATCTGTCACGTCCGCCTCGTGCCACTCGGCGCGCTCCGCGGCGTCGCCGAGACGACGGCGGGCGTGCTCGAGCGCCGCCGCGGAGATGTCGAGCACCGCGACGCGCGTGAAGCCCTCCGCCAGCAGACGGTCGACGAGGACGGACGCGCCGCCGCCGACGTCGATCAGCGGCGCGTGCTTCGACAGCGCCGACCTGCGGACGAACTGAAGCGACAGCACCGGCTCGCTCTGGTACCAGCTGACGTCGGCCGGCGAACGCTCCGAATAAACGCGCTGCCAGTGCCGGCGCCGCCCGGTCGAGCGCCCCTCCGTCATCGCTCGCCCTCCGCCGCGGACGCCGCGGGCTTCGGCGTCAGTGAATTGATGATGCGGCCGTCGAGCCAGGCGCCGACGTTCTCGACCGCCGCCGTGAAGAAGAGGCGGTAGTTCTCGGCCGTGACATAGCCCTGATGCGGCGTCAGCACGGTGTTCGGCAGCCTTCGCAGCGCATGGTCCGGCGGGAGCGGCTCCGTGTCGAACACGTCGAGTCCCGCGCCGGCGATGCGGCCTTCGCGCAGCGCGGCGATCAGGTCGTCTTCCACGACGATCGGCCCGCGGCTCGTGTTGACGAGATAGGCCGTCGGCTTCATCAATGCGAGCTCGCGCGCGCCGATCAGCCCGCGTGTCCGCTCGCTGAGCTGCAGATGCACCGTCACGAAGTCCGATCCGGCGAAGAGCTCCTGCTTCGACACGAGCTCCGCGCCGACCTCGGCGCAGCGCTCGCCGGTCAGGTTTTCGCTCCAGGCGGCGATGCGCATGCCGAAAGCCTTGCCGACCGCGGCGACCTGCTCGCCGAGCCGCCCGAGCCCGACGATGCCGAGCGTCTTGCCGTTCAGGCCGACGTTGACCGAGCTGCCCCAGCCGCCGTCGCGCACCGTCTCGTCGTCTGCGGTGATGCGCTTCGCGAGCGCGAGCAGCAGCGCCCACGTGTGCTCCGCCGCCGGGTAGGGCAGGATCGGCGTGCCGCAGACGGCGACGCCGCGGCGCTCTGCGGTGTCGAGATCGATCGACAGGTTCCGCATGCCGGACGTGATCAGCAGCTCGAGGTTCGGCAGGCTCTCGAGCAGCGACCGCGGAAAGGGTGTGCGCTCGCGCATGATCGCGATCGCGTCGAACGGCCGAAGCCGCTCGACGAGCGCGTCCTCGTCCGCGATGTGATCGTGGAAGACCGTGATCGACACGTCGCGCTGCAGCGCCGACCAGTCCGCCATCGACAGGGCCGCATGCTCGAAGTCGTCGATGATCGCGAGCTTTTTCATCGGGCGTTGCGTGTCACGGCGGCGTCATCGGCCGAGATCACAGAGTACTGCCGCGGCTCGCCCGTTTCCAACTCTCCGCGCGGCGGCGTCAGCGCTGCGAGCCGGCCGCGGCCGCCGAGGAGGATACGGCGAGATACGCGGCGATGTCGTCGATCTCCCGGTCCGTCAGCTCCGTGGGCCGGAACGGCGGCATCGAGAACGAGCCGTTGCGCACGAAGGCGCGGATCGTGTCGGCCGTCAGTCCCTGGCGATCCTCGAGCGCGGGAGGCAGCTCGCCGCGGTACTTGATCGCGAGCGCCGCCGTGCCGGGCAGCATGACGCGGCCGTCGTCGCCGGCGCCGCGGCCGTGGCACGGCGCGCACGTGTGCTCGTACTTGGCCTTGCCGCGGGCGACGGCCTCGTCGTCCCGGACCTGCTGGGCCTGCCCCGCCGCGCTCCAGGCGGCGAGCATCGAAGCGGCCAGGGCGAGCCGCGTGAATCGTCTTCCGGTCATCCTCTCAGGGCTCCTCTGAACGAGCTGTACGCCGCCGGCCAGATGCCGCCGCGGCCGGGCGAAACGACGCCGTTCGGATCGATCGCGTTCTTCAGCGTCTCGTGGAAGCGGCGCAGCACGTGGTCGTTGAACGAGTACTGATCCGCCACGTCGTCCTGCAGGATCGGCGGCGCGCGGTAGTCGCCGTAGCCGTGCTTCGCGTTCTCCTCGAGTATGCGGCGCAGGATGTCCGCCGCCCGCTTCTTGCCTTCCGGGGTGTAGTCGCGCGGAATGCCGAAGCCGGCGCCCATCAGGAACGTGAACTGATACCAGTTCACCGGCGTGCCGAGCGCGTTGTTGAAGCTCGGGATCTCGAGGTCCCTCGCGATGCGCGCGAAGACCTGCTGAGCCTCGAGCACGCCCTCGCCGCTGCGCGGCACAGCCGAGAAGAGCCCGACGTGCGTCTCGTCCCAGGCGTTCGGATTCATCTCGGAGCGGCCGGTCATGTACCAGATTCCGAGGCCCGGCACGCCTTGCGTCACGTTGCGGCGCATGTTGGTCGGGTAGGGCCCGGTGGTCTCGTGGATCTGCTCCTTCGTGAGCGGCACCGGCAGCGACTCGCCGTCCGTGAAGCGCGCCTGCGGCACGGCCCGAGCGACGAGCTCCTTCGCATATTCCCAGTTGGCCAGCGTCGTGCGCTCCGAGCCGTAGAACTGCAGCTCGACCTGCCACGAGTGCAGACGCGCGGCGGCGGCCTGCCGATCCATTTCCTCCTCGTCGAAGCGCCCGGCGGCCTCGCGAAACTCGGTGTTGCCCATCAGCTGACGCAGCGGGCTGCCGTACCACGGCTCGCCGATCATGAAGAGGTCGGTCATGTAGTTGACCGTCTCGATCAGCGGGATCAGGTCGCGCCGCTTCGGCACCGTGATCAGGCCGTTCCGCCAGTGCTCGGGCTGCGGCATCAGCCTGAAGCCCATTTTCGTGACGATGCCGAAGTTGCCCTGGGCAAAGAGGCCCGCGGGATCGGGTCCGTAGCCGTGGCGGTACTCCTGCCACGTCTTCGCGCTCGGCATGGCGCCCATGCCCGTGCGCATCAGCTCGCCGTTCGGCAGGACGACTTCCATGCCGCAGTGCGCGCCGAAGTGATCGCGGTAGAACCCGAGCGTGTAGCCGATGCCGTGGTCGAGCGCGTTGCCGACGGGGCTGCCCCAGCCCGGATCCGGCGTGTCGATCCACACTTTGAGCCCGCGCTCCTGTATGTAGTCGTACAGGTCGATGTACGACACGCCCGGCTCGACCAGCGCGAAGTGGCGCTTGTCGTCCACCTCGAGCACGCGGTTCATGCGCTTCAGGTCGACGGTCACGCTGCCGCGCACGTTCGGCGCCGGACCGCCGTAGGCGAAGTTCTTGCCGGTGGAGATCGCGTACAGCGGAATCCGGAATTCGTTGGCCGCGCGAACGATGTCCTGCACCTGCTCGACCCTGTCGGGACCGACCGCGGCCGACGGGATCGGCTCGTTCGGTTGATCCTTCAGATAAGAGAAATGATCGCGGTAAGGATGCAGGTCCTCGTCGCTCGTGAAGACCCATTCCGGCCCGACGATCTCCTCGAACCGTCTGATCGCGGCCGCGAACCGGCCCGCATCGACGCCTGGCGGCAGTATCGCCATGTTGACCCCCTCGAATCGTTCGTCGTGTGGCGGGCAGTGGCGCTCAGGCCCGCGCGGTCAGGGCCGCGCGCGGCGCGATGATCCACGTGTAAAGCGGCTCGTCCCCCGCAGGGCCCGGTGCGACGGCTTCGGTTTCGAGCTCGAGTCGTGCCGTCGGCGTCAGGCCGACCGGGCAGGCAGCGAGCGCCCCGGCCAGCGCGCTCCAGCTGAAGCCCCGGCTGAAGCCATGCGCTCGCGCTGTTGCGCCTGCGAGGACCTCGGCGGGCCCGCTCAGCCGGTGCCGCGCGCGAGCCCGTTTCGAACCGTCGTGGCGGCCGCGGTACACGACCCGCATGCCGTGATCGTTCGCCAGCGTCTCGAGCACGAACAGCTCGCCTCGGGTCGTCGCGCCGGCGAGCGCCATCGGCGCCTGCTTCCAGCGCGGCGCGAAGTCGCCGCGCCAGATCTCCGTCAGGTCGCCCGACGTCTCCGCGACCGGGATGCCGCGGATGGCGGCATGACGCGCCAGCTCGACCGCCTGCGGCAGGCGGACGTCGACGACGAAGCGCTCGAGCCGCAGCGTCTGCGATGCGCCGCCCGGTGCGGCCTGCGCCGCCAGCGCCGACACGGCAGGCAGAGACGCCGCCGACAGCGCGAGGCCCGACTGGATGAACTGCCTTCTACTGGCCATGAATTCCCCCTGGCGTGTCGCGGTGCGGAAACGATCGGCCGGTGCAGCCGTCCGCGACCGCTGCAGCCGCGCGCGGCGGCCCTGCTGCCATGTTGCACGCCCTCCGGGGAGCCTTCAACAGCCTGTTGACGCTGAGGGAAGGGTCGAATGCCCGCCCCGTGTGCATGCGCGAATTCCCCGAAAGCGTCAGTGCGAGCAGCCTGCAAGCATCCTGGATCTCGACGAGGACCGGGTGCAGGCCTTCGCGGCCGCCGGAGCTCGAGCGTGAACGGAGTTCCCGTCCTTGCTGGCCGGGTAGCGGCTGGCCGCCGCATCCTGCGCTGCGCGCCGCTGTGCTCAATCCCGCGGCCAGCGCTCGATCCTGCGGACCACGTGCGCGAGGAAACCGGTCGCGACGTCGAAGTCGACCCGGCTCGGATCGTAGCTGAGCGATACGAAACATGCTGCGCCGGTTTGAGGCGTGTCCTGCCCGTTCACGTTTCTCAGCACGATCTGCCGCCGGGGCTTGCCGATGCCGAGGCTCGCCGCGCATCCGGCGTCGAGCGGCGTCGGCACGGCGAGGACTGCGCCCGAGTCGCCGTGATCGTAAACCGCGAAGCTCGCGTCGGTCGCGGGGTCCGTCCCGACGGGCGCCGCGGCGCCGGCGGCCGCCGCGCGTTCGGACCTTCGGTCGGCGGCGCCCGCGCTTCCGGCCGTTGCCAGCCGCTCGTTCAATTCGCGAAGCGGCAGCGCGTCCCCGCGAGCGACGACGCAAGCGCCCGGCCGCCCGTCGCGCGGCCGCCGCGCGATGCGAATCTCCGAACGTGCGCCGCGCAGTTCCGGCGCCCTCCGCAGCGCTGCCGCACAGGCGGCGACGAAATACGCCGTCAGCGAGACGTCGTGACCGCGGCTGCGTTCGCGCTGACGGTGCGCCAGCACGTCATTGAGGTCGCATTCGAAGACGATCGTGGCTGGCGCGGCATCAGACGTCGACGCGCGGCTCGCGGCGCGGGTCGTGGCCGCGGGCTCCGAGGCCAGAGTGCGCGGCGGCGAAGCGCCGGGAAGAGCGTCCCCGCCGGGCGGAGCGTCCGCCCCGGGCGGAGCGTCCGCCCCGGGCAGAGCGTCCGCCCCGGGCAGAGCGTCCGCCTCGGGCAGAGCGTCCGCGCCAGGTAGAGCGTCCGCGCCGGGCAGAGCGTGCGCCGCGCGGGCGAGCCGGCTCGCCTCCTCGTCGCCCGCACCGTCGGCGGGCGCGGCCCGGTGGCCGAGCGCGGCCATCACGTCGCCGACGCGAATCCGCCCGGCCGGGCCGCTGCCGCGTATCGCCGTGACGTCGAGATCATACGTCTTGACGAGCCGGCGCACGGCCGGGCTCAGTGTCGCGGCGTCCGGCGGCTCAACGGTGTCGACGCCGCCCTGGCACCGAGCCCCCGTTTCGGGCGAATCCTCATCCTGCGCCGGCGGAAAGTCGCTCGCGCCGCCGGCTGCCGCTTCTTCCGCGCTCGCCGCTTCGTCGCCGAACGTGTCACCGCCGAGAGGTGCAGGTTCGTGCTGACGTTCGTGGCTCATCGAGGCGGTAAGGGTCTTCGTGTGTGGAGCGCTGCAGAAGCGGCGCGTTTCAGTGTGCACTAATTGCATGGCGGCGACCAGCGTCGCGCCGGCTGCGTCGGTGATCGGTGCGCGTCACGCTCCGTGTGCCGCGGGACGCCGATGGAACGAGTGTTGAATACCGTCTCTAAGCATTCCTATACTCCAGTCGCAACAATAAAACACTCGCCGGAACGGGACTAAAAACGAAACGGCGCTCCATCGGCGAACGTCCCGGCGAAACAACCTGTTGGGGGAATTCATGAAGAATCGCGAAGACGTGGAGAAAAGCAATAGATCGGATAACCGTCCTTTCAGCAGTGTCCTGACCTCCTACAGCTCCCGGCGCCGCGTGCTTCGCGGCAGCCTCGAGCTCGCCGCGGCAGTGTTCTTTGCTTCGTCTCCGGCCATGGCCGAGCCGAAAGGCAAGGCCAGGGGCAGGTCCAAACTGATCGATTTCGAGCCGGTTCCGGTCGAGGGCGGCGGCGGCGCGATGCCGCGAATCGCCGAGGACTACGAGATGCAGTTCATCATCCCGTGGGGCGATCCGATCAATCCTTCGTCGGGTCCGGCGTTCGACTGGCCGCCGAGCGCGGCCGATCAGGCGCTGCAGATCGGCAAAGGGCACGACGGGATGTGGTACTTCCCGCTGGACAAGAGCGGCAACCGCGGCCTGCTCGCGCTGAACCACGAGTACGGCTTCAGAATCGATTTCACCGGCGATTTCAGCAACCCGTTTCGTGCCGAGAGTCTCGACGAGGTGCGCGTATCGCAGCACGCCCACGGGGTATCGATCCTCGAGCTGGCGAGCGTGAACGGACAGTGGCAGCACGTCGACAGCGGCTACTCGCGCCGGATCCACGTCAACACTCCGGTCGAGTTCAGCGGGCCGGCGGCGCACTCGCCGCGGCTGCAGAACCCGGCGGGCAACCCCCCGGCCGGCACGCTCAACAACTGCTCGAACGGTCACACGCCATGGGGCACGTACCTCACGTGCGAGGAGAACGTTCACTTCTACTTCGGCGACCCGGGCGGAACCTTCGTGCCCGACGAGTTTCAGCAGCGTTACGGATTTCCGTTCGATTTTCACGGCTGGGCCGCTTTCGACCCGCGCTTCGATCTCGGAAACGCCGACTACGCCAACGAGTGCAACCGCTTCGGGTGGGTCGTCGAGATCGATCCGACCGACCCCACGGCGCCGCCGGTCAAGCGCACGGCGCTCGGCCGCTTCCGGCACGAAGGCTGCGCGGTGACGGTCGGGCGGGGCGGCCGCGCCGTCGGCTACATGGGCGACGACGAGAACGGCGAGTACCTATACAAGTTCGTGTCCGACAAGAACTGGGAGGCGCTCAGGGCCCAGGGCCTGAGTCCTCTGGATCACGGCAAGCTGTATGCCGCGAGGTTCGACGACGACGGCACGGGCGAGTGGCTACTGCTGTCGCTCGAGAATCCGCTGCTGGCCGCGGAGTTCAACGACGAGGCCGACGTGCTGATGTTCGCGCGCAAGGCCGCCGACATCGTCGGCGCGACGCCGCTGGGCCGGCCGGAATGGACGGCGGTCGGACCGGACGAGCAGGTGTACGCCACGCTGACGGCGGGCCACGATGGCGAAGGCAGCATTCTCCGCTGGCGCGACAGCGATCATCACGTCGGTACGCGATTCGAGTGGGACGTGTTTGTGATCGCCAGCGATACGTTCGATACCGAAGCGACGTTCAACGAGCCCGACGGCTTGTGGGCGGATCCGGACGGACGCGTGTTCATCCAGACGGACGGGCGCGGGCAGCCGAGCGGTCTGAACGATCAGATGCTCGTCGCAGACAGCGCAACCGGCGAGATCAGGCGCCTGTTCGAAGGCGTGCCGGGCTGTGAGGTCTCGGGCATCACCGTGACCCCCGATCGCCGCACGATGTTCATCAACGTGCAGCATCCGGGAGAGTTCACGGGGGGAACGACCTTCCCGCACGATCCTTCCGAAGGCATTCCCGTGCCGAGAGACGCGACGGTCGTGATTCGCCGCAAGGACGGAGGCATCGTCGGCTCCTGACGCAGTGAACGGTAGCCCTGGCCTCGCTCCGCAGCGAGGCCAGGGCACGCTCCCGTTCCCATCGGCTCTACAGCGGCGCCGGCGAGCCGCGATGCGCGCGCGTGTAGAATGCCGCATGCTTTCCCCGAGCCCGACGCGCATGACGAGGATCCCGCGCGGCACCGCGTGCCGCACCGCTCCGAGCTCCGGCAAGGCTCGAACGTCACCGCTCGTCTGAGATCGATCCATGCGTCTGCCGTCCCCGTACGACCGGATGCTCGCGCCGGTCTACGTCCCGACGCTGTTGATGTCGCTGAGCCAGGAGGCGCTGCTGATCCTGCTGCCGCTCTACGTGCTCGAGCTCGGCGCGAGCCCGGGCATCGCGGCGCTGGTCGTCGGGCTGCGCGGAGTCGGCGTGCTGCTGTTCGACGTTCCCGCCGGCATGCTGGTCGCGCGCTTCGGCGACAAACCCGTCCTGATCGGCGGCCTGGTGTCGATCCTGTTCGGCATGTTCGCGCTCGCGCTGGCTCCGGGCGTGTGGGCCGTAGCGCCCGCCGCGCTGCTGCTCGGCGCGGGCTACGCGGCCTGGATGCTCGGCCGGCAGTCGTACATCACGCAGACCTGCGCCCCGGGTGAGGTCGGCCGTGCGATTGCGGTCATGGCCGGCCTGCAGCGGGTCGGCGCATTCGCGGGGCCGGCGGCCGGCGGTCTGATCGCGAGCGCGCTCAGCTATCCGGCGGCATTCCTCGGCGGCGCAATTAGCGTGCTGATCGCGGGTGCATGCGTGCTCGTCTTCACGCAGCACGTCGAGCCGGCGCGGAGCACCGGCGGCTCATTGCTCGCCGGCACCGGCCGTGTGCTGCGTGCGCACGGCAGCACATTCGCGACGGCCGGCACCGCGGCGCTCGCGCTGCAGCTGATGCGCGCGACGAGGCAGCTGCTCGTGCCCCTCGCGGGCCAGTCGATCGGGCTCGACGTGGCGTCGATCGGAATCCTGTATTCGATGTCCGCTGCCGTGGACATGTCTTTGTTCTATCCGGTCGGCGTGCTCGTCGATCGCCGCGGACGCAAGTGGAGCGCGGTGCCGTGCATGGTCCTGTTCGCGGCCGGGCTGGCGCTGCTGCCGTTCGCGACCGATTTCGCCGAGCTGCTCGGCGCAGTGCTGCTGCTCGGGCTCGCAAACGGCCTCGGCACCGGCATCGTCATGATCCTCGGATCGGACTTCGCGAGCGCGAGCGGACGCCGCGGCGAGTTCCTCGGCCTGTGGCGGCTGATCGGCGACGCAGGCATGAGCGGAGCCCCGTTGCTCGCCGGCGCGCTGCTCGAGGTCTCGGGGATGGTGCTGGCGAGCACGGTTGCCGCCGGTATCGGTCTGGCAGGCGCGCTCGTCATGGTCTTTCTCGTCGGCGAGACGTTGCCCGCCGGTGACCGGCAGCGTCTCCGTTGACCGACACGTGCGTCCGCCGGACGGGCTCTGACATAATCGCCGCGCGCCGGCTCCGGCGCATCGCCGCCGCTCTCACGCTCCCGCCACGCAAACGGAACGCTTAACAACGATGTACTCCGTCCGTCCTTCCCCGCTCGCGAAGATCCTGCTGCTGGTCGTTCTGATCGGGATTGCGTTCTGCGCCGATGCGCAGGAAGCGGCCGAGCGTGCGGAGCCGGCGCGCCAGGAGCGGACGCCGCAGGAGCCGACGCCGCAGGTTACCGAAGAGCAGCTCGAAGCGCTGCGCGAGGAGCTGAGTGCCGGCAGGGAAAGGCTGGCGCCGTTGATCGAGACGATCGATCCGTCGGCCGCCGAGGCGTGGCTCGCCGAGAGTCCGCTCGAATCGCTGATCGAGCGTGCGGCGGACCCGGCGCTCGAGGAAGCGGAGGAGGGCGTCTGGCAGAG
>JAFGNC010000256.1 GCA_016927175.1 Gammaproteobacteria bacterium
CACCATCGCGTGCGACACGACGCGCCCCTCAGCGGCCTCGCGCCGCTACCGTGCCGGCTACGGCGTCGGAAGCCTTCTGCAGCACGGCGAGAGACACGCGGCCGTAATCGGCCGCCGTGCACGTCGCCATGATCTTCTTCAACAGGCTGTACGGGATCGCCTTGTCGCCCATGATCGTGACTTCACGGCTCGCGGCGTCGTCCAGCGACTCACGCCGCAGAGTGCGGCGGGTCTGCTCCTCGAGCGCGGCCTTCAGCTCCGGCACGACGATGGCCTCGCGGGCCGCGATGTCCGCAACGCGCGCGACCGGCTGGCCCTGCACGAGCACCGCTTCGTCGGTGACGAGCACGACGACGGTCTCTCGCGCGCGGGACTCCGCGATCGACTCCGGCAGCGCCACGTCGCGCGCGTTCGGCAGGACTTCGACGTCGCTCGAGTTCACGAGCAGGAAGAAGACCAGGATCGTGAAGATGTCCATCAAGGACACGAGGTTCAGGCTGGCGCGGCGCTTGTGCCGCTTGTGGTGTCGCTGCATGCGCGCCGCGCGGTCGAGAAATGGCATGACGAAGCCCTGCCCTAGTTCGACGCCGAAGCGAGCACCGCATCGCCGATTGCGATGTCGGGGAACAGCTCGGTCCTGACGACACGCTTGGTGGCCTCGTCTACCCGCTCGGCGACGCGCACGCGGTCCATGACGGCGACCAGCACCTCGTACGAGATGTCCGGCTCCAGCAGCAGCGTCGCATCGAGCTGATCAGGAAAGCTGCGCTTGATCTCGGCCAGGTACTCCGACAGCCCGGCGAGGTCGTGCCCGTCGGCGTCGGCGGCGAGCCGCTTCAGGACGCCCGCGTTGCGGTCGCCGACCTCGATCGCGTCCGCCCGGATCGTGATCTCGAGCTGGAAACGCGGCTCCTCGACCTGATCGGCGGCAGCCGCCGAGGTCGGCAGATTCAGCTCGATGATCGCCAGACGCGAGAACACCGCCGTGATCAGCAGGAACGGCACGAGGATTACCATCAGGTTCATGAAAGCCGTGATGTTCAGCTCCTCGGTCTCGTGGCGGCGCAGCTCGCGCCAGCGGCGTGGGCTCATCGGAGGCTACTCGCGCTTCGCGGATCGCAGGCGTTCAGCGCGCGCCGTCCGAGGCCTTCGCGGGCTCCGGCGCGGACCGCTCCATCAGCGAGTTCAGGAACTTGACCGAGGCCATCTCGAGGCTGTCGATGACTTCGGTCGTCTTCGTCTGCAGCAGCGTATGCGCGAGCAGCAGAGGGATCGCCACCATCAGCCCGAGAGCCGTCGTGTTCATCGCGACCGAGATGCTCGCCGACAGCAGGTCGGCTTTCTCGGCCGGATTCGCGCTGGCGACGACCGTGAACGCCCTGATCAGGCCGATGATCGTACCGAGCAGCCCCAGCAGCGTCGCGATGTTCGCGAAGGTCGCGAGGTAATGCGTGCGTTTCTCGAGCCGCGGCATGACCTCCATCAGGCTCTCCTCCATCGCCTTCTCGACGTCCTCGCGGCGTCGCGCGGAGTGCACGCGGTTCAGCCCGTAAGTCAGGATCTGCGCGATCGCAACCTTCGATTTGCTCGTGACCTGCACGGCGCCGGATATGTTGCCCGTCCGGAGGTACGGCGCGACCTTGTTCCAGACGGCTTTGTTCTTGACGGTCGTCATGGTCAGGTAGACCCAGCGCTCGATCGCGATCGCGAGACCGAGCGCAAGCACGATCACGATCGGATACATGAACAGGCCACCCTCCTGAAAGAACTTCACGATGGTGGAATAGATTTCCATTCGCATCACTCCTTTTCGCTTCGCCCGTCCGCTGCCGCGTCCGGCGCGCCGTCGCCGTAAAGACTGGTGTAGTAGCTCAGTTGCCGCTCGAACTCCTGCGGATCGACCGGCGCAAGCACCTCGTCGAGCAGCGTGTCGACGGGACGGCCGGCGACGTCGCCGAGATCCGCGCGCTTCCAGGGGACGATGTAAAGCACCTTAGGCAATTCCTGGTTGCCGGTGATTGACGTGGTTCCCAGATCGAGCGTGTCCGCGACGGGCTCGCCCGCTGCGGTCCCGGCGGAGCGCGCGCCCGCCGTCCCCGTCCCGGCGACTCGCGCTCCCTGCGCCCGGGTTTCCGCGCCGCCCGCTCCCTGCGCCCGGGTTTCCGCGCCGCCCGCTCCCTGCGCCGCGGTTTCCGGGCCACCCGCCGCCGGCGCCTCGGTTTCGGCGCCTCGCGCTCCCTGCGCCCCGGTTTCCGCGCCGCCCGCCTGCTGCGCCGCGGCATGACCGGCCGCCAGCACGAGCCACACCGCCAGCGGCGCCGTCAGGGCCGCCGCTGCCGTCCGGCCGCGCTTTCGTCGGGGCGCTGCGCGAAGCTCCCGCGGCGCGGCGCCGAATCGAGCGGCGCCGCACCGAGCGGCGCCGAATCGAGCGGCGACGGTCCGGCTCATTGCGCGCTCCTTCGCGCCACCCGCTCGGCGCCGGAGCCGACGCGGCGCCTCAGGTCGATGATCCACAGCGCGACGGTCTCGTCCGGCTCCGCGAGACCCTGCTGGTACGCCTCGTAGCACGCGAGAGCCTCGTCGCGCCGATGCAGGTACAGATCGAGCAGCACCCCGAGGTTGTACAGCGCAGGCAGGTAGCCCGCATCCTCGGCGAGCGCGCGCCGGTACGCTTCCTCCGCCGCGTCGAACTCGCCGGCTTCCCGCAGCAGGATGCCGAGCTCGTTGTTCGCTTCGCTGTGGCCGGGATCGAGCTCGAGCGCCCGCTCGAGCATCGCCCGCGCGTCACCGTCGCGGCCTTCGTGGCGATACAGGATCGCGAGGTTCACGTACGGCCCCGGCAGCTCCGGGTAGCGCTCGATCAGCTGCTCCAGGCGCAGCTCGGCCTCGACGGAATCCCCGCGCCGCATCGCGTCGATCGCGGCTGCGTAAGTCTCGACGGCTTCGGGCGGCGCGGCG
>JAFGNC010000257.1 GCA_016927175.1 Gammaproteobacteria bacterium
ATATCGGCGATCGAATATCGGCGATCGAATATCGGCGATCGGATATCGGCGATCGGCGATCGGCGGATCGGCGGATCGGCGGATCGGCGGATCGGCGGATCGGCGGATGGTCAGATGGTCGGATCGTCGATCGGCCACGGGCCACGGGCCACGGGTTACGGGCCACGGGCTATAGGCGATCGGGCCGTCGAGGCCGCTTCGCGCCCCGCGCGGGACGAAGCGGCCTCGTTCTTTTTTGGCGGACGCCGTCGTTCAGTCGAACAGCGCCAGCAGCTCCGCGGCCGGCAGCGGCGCGGCGCCGGCGCGTCCCTGCCGCGGCACGACGATGACGGGCGCGTCGGGGACGAAGCGCCGCAGCGTCGCGGCGGTCTCCTCCGCCGGCACGGGCTGATCCTGCGACTCACTGACGGCGATGCCGGACAGCGCGCAGCCGCGAGCCGCGAGCATGCCGGCCGCCGTCAGCGTATGGCTCAGCGTGCCGAGATAGCTGCCGGCGATGAGCAGCGACGGTGCCCCGACGGCCGCGATCAGATCGAGCACCGTGCGGCGCGCGTCGAGCGGCACCATGACGCCGCCGATGCCTTCGATCAGCAGAGCGTCAGCGTCCCGCGGCACGCGGCAGAAGTCGACGAGCGCGTCGAAGTCGATGCCGCGGCCCTCTCGCGCGGCGGCCATGTCCGGCGACAACGGCGCCGCGAAACGCCACGGCGAGACGGCGTCGAGACTCGCCGGATCGAGCGGCCGCCCGAGCGCGCGAAGCAGGAGCCCGCTGTCCGACGCGGCTGCGGCCTCGGGCTCGAAACCCGTCGCGACCGGCTTCAGCGCCGCCACCCGGCGGCCGTCCGCGCGCAGCAGGTCGATCAGTGCCGTCGTGACGAAGGTCTTGCCGACGTCGGTGCCGGTGGCGGTCACGAACAGCGTCCTCGGCGGCATCAGTCTTTCAGCCGACGGCGCCGCGCGATGTCAGGCATTGCGCGACGGCTTCGGCCAGCCGGAGCACGTCGTCCTCGTCGTGCTCGGCGGAGAAGGCGAAGCGCAGGCGCGCCGTTCCCGACGGGACCGTCGGCGGCCGGATCGCGACGACGAGAAAACCGCGCCGCTCGAGCGCCTCGGCGAGCGTGAGCGCGCGTTCGGCCGAGCCGACGACCAGCGGCACGATCGCGCTCCGCACGCTGCGCGGCAGCGCGGCCCCCGAGCGTTCCGGCGTCATCGGCCGCAGCCTGTCGACGAGCGTGTCGACGAACAGCGCCGCGCGGCGCACGGGCTCCGTCGCAAGCTCCGGCCGCGCGTCGATCAGTCGGAGGGCCGCGCTCGCCGCGGCAACGACGCCGGGCGGAAGCCCGGTCGAGTAGACCAGGGTCCGCGCGCGGTTCCGCAGCCATTCGGCCACCTTCGTGCTTGCGCAGACGTAGCCGCCGTAGGCTCCGACCGCCTTCGACAGCGTGCCCATCTGCAGCGGGACGTCGATCGTCTCCCCGTGCGCGTGCTTCGATCCGCGCCCGCCGCCGACGACGCCGAGCGCGTGGGCGTCGTCGGTCATCAGCCACGCCGCGTGACGTGCGGCGAGCCGAGCGAGCTCGGGCAGCGGCGCCAGATCGCCGTCCATGCTGAACACGCCTTCGGTCACGATCAGGCAATGGCGATGCTCGCCTCGATACCGCTCGAGCAGGCCGCCGGCCGCTTCCGCATCGTTGTGCCGGAACGCGAGCACGCGCGCGCGGCTCAGCGCCGCCCCGGCCGCAATGCACGAATGCGACAGCTCGTCCGTCAGGATCAGGTCCTGCGCGCCGACGAGCGCGGCGATCGTGCCCGTGTTGGCGAGGTATCCGCTGCCGAACACGACGGCGGCCTCGGCGCCTTTCAGGTCCGCGAGCCGCCGCTCGAGCTCTTCGTAAAGCGGGTGATTGCCGGTGACGAGCCGCGACGCCCCGGCGCCGGCGCCGTAGCGCCGCGTCGCTTCGATGGCGGCTTCGACGACGGCGGGATGATGCGCGAGACCGAGGTAGTCGTTGCAGGAGAAAGAGATCAGGTCGCGGCCGTTGCGACGGGCGGCGGCCGCGCCCCGCCGCTCCGTCACGATCAGATGGCGGCGCAGCCGGCGGCCGTCGAGCGCGCGCAGCTTGCGTGCCGCGATCGCGTCGAGCGTCTCGGCGGCGGCCGGCGGCGCGCTCTGCGGCTGCGGCGGCGGCGCGCTCTGCGGCTGCGGTGCTGGATCATCGGCCGGCTTGCTTGCCGGAGCCGGCGGCGCTCGGCGCGATGTGCTGCCCACGCGGATACCTCTGCGGTCGGGACGCCGCCGACGGCGGGCGGCATCGAGTCGCGCGATTGTCTCCGACGCGCTCCGCCGTTGCCAATCGCGCCGCGTCATCGCGCGACGCGAGGCGACTGCACAGCCGGAGCTGATTGCGCGGCGCGGGGCTACTGCGCGGCGCGGGGCCGCGAAGCCCGTGGGGCGCCTGAAACCTCTGCCGCGAGCGGCAGGGATGCGCTAGGCTGTTCCGAGGAGGCGTGAGTGAAACCTGGCCAGATACGACGCGTGCTCGTGGCTTTGAGGCCCCGGCAGCGAGGCCTGCCGGCCGCGGCCGACCACGCCCGCGTGCTGGCGGAACGCTTCGGCGCGGACCTGACCGTGATGAGCGCCGTCTACGACTCGAGCGTGGCGCTCGGCGCGTCGCGCGGCAACGCGCGCTCGGCCGCCGCGCGGGACGGCATCGTCGAAGCCGAGAAGGCGTCGCTCGAGCGGCTCGCGAGCTCGCTCAGGGACTGGGGCATCGCCGTCGAGACCGACGTGCGCTGGCATGCGCCGACCCATGAAGCCGTGCTGCAGGTCGTGTCCGAGAAGCACGTGGACCTCCTGGTCGTGGACGCGCTCGAGTCTCAGCCCGCCGTGCACACTCGCCTGACCGACGCGGACTGGCAGCTGATGCGGCGGTGCCCGTGTCCGCTGCTTTTCGTCAACGATCCGGAATTCGCGAGCTACGACACGATACTCGCGGCCGTCGACCCGCTGCATCCGGGGCCGGCGACCGAGCGCACGGATGCCGCCGTGCTGTCGACGGCCGCCGCGTTCGCCCGCGCTTTCGGTGCGCAGCTCAGAGTCCTGCACGTGTATCCTGATCCCGAGGTCTACTCGTGGGTCTCGTCGATCGAGGTGTCGCCCGGCGTTTTCCTCGGCGCTGAGAACATCGAGGCGTTCCACCGCCAGGCGGTCGAGGCGCTCGTCTCGAGCTTGCGCATCGGCGCGGACCGCGTGGACCTGCGCCCCGGGGACCCGCGCGTCGCGATCGCCGACGCGGCCGCGGACTGCCATGCGGGCCTCGTCGTGCTCGGCGCGCTCGCGCGCGGCGAGATCGAGCAGGCGCTGCTCGGCAGCACGGCGGAGGCGATCGCCGCCGAGGCCGACTGCGACGTGCTGCTCGTCAAGCCTGCGCCCGCCGTCGCGGTGTAGGGAGCGAAAAGGGGTCAGGGCCCTTTTTCTCGCGAACGCCGGCAACGGCTGCGCTGGTGGCGAAAAAGGGCCCTGACCCCTTTTCGCCCGCCGTACACCCGCGCCCGGGAGAAAAAGGGCCCTGACCCCTTTTCACTTGGAAAAGGGGCCCTGACCCCTTTTTCAGGTCAGGCGACCTGCGACTCCTTCGACGGCGCTTCGCGCAGCGCCGTCGCCAGCGCGTCGTCGACCGTCTCGAGCCAGACGAACTCGATCTGCTCGCGCGCCTGCTCCGGGATGTCGTCGAAGTCCTTCCTGTTGCGGGCCGGCAGCATGACGCAGCGGATGCCGGCGCGCAGCGCCGCCAGCGTCTTCTCCTTGATGCCGCCCACCGGCAGCACGAGGCCGCGCAGGCTGATCTCGCCGGTCATCGCAACGTCGTCCCGTACCGGCTTGCCGGACAGCAGCGACGCGACGGCGACGTACATCGCGACGCCGGCGCTCGGGCCGTCCTTCGGAATCGCGCCGGCCGGCACGTGGATGTGCAGGTCGTTCTGCTCGAGCACGGTCTTCTCGGCGCCGAGCGCGTCGAGCCGGCCTTTCGCGAGCGTCACGGCGGCCTGCGCGCTTTCGCGCATCACGTCGCCGAGCTGCCCGGTCAGAATCAGCTGCCCCTTGCCCGGAATCAGGCTCGCCTCGATGAACAGGATGTCGCCGCCGACCGGCGTCCACGCAAGCCCGGTCGCGACGCCCGGCACGCGCGTGCGCATCCGGACCTCGCTCTCGAACCTGCGCGCCCCGAGGATCGCCTGCACGTCCTCGACGTCCACCCGGACCTCGGTCGCCGTGCCTTCCGTGATCTTCATCGCCGCGTGCCGCATGACCGCGCCGATCTCGCGCTCTAGATTGCGCACGCCGGCCTCGCGCGTATATCCGTCGATCAGCTCGCGCAGGGCGTCCTCGCTGATCGACACCTGCTCCGGCCCAAGACCGTTCGCCTTCATCTGGCGCTGGACCAGATACCGCTTCGCGATCTCGAGCTTCTCCTCCTGCGTGTAGCCCGCAAGCTCGATGACTTCCATGCGGTCGCGCAGCGGCCGCGGAATGTTGTCGAGCACGTTGGCCGTGCCGATGAAGAACACCTTGCTCAGGTCGAACGCGACGTCGAGATAATGGTCGCGAAAGGTCGAGTTCTGCTCGGGGTCGAGCACCTCGAGCAGCGCCGACGACGGGTCGCCGTGAAAGCCCTGGCCGAGCTTGTCCATCTCGTCGAGCATCATGATCGGGTTGCGCGTGCCGGCCTTGCGGATGCTCTGGATGACGGTGCCCGGCATCGAGCCGATGTACGTGCGTCGATGGCCGCGGATCTCCGCCTCGTCGTGCACGCCGCCGAGACTCGCGCGCACGAACTTCAGCCCGATCGCCCGCGCGATGCTCTGGCCGAGCGACGTCTTGCCGACGCCGGGCGGGCCGACGAAGCAAAGAATCGGGCTGCGCCCCTCGGGGTTCAGCTTGCGTACCGCGAGGTATTCGAGGATCCGGCGCTTGATCTTGGTCAGGCCGTAGTGATCCTCGTCCAGGATCTCGCGCGCGCGGGCGATGTCGATGCTCTCGCTGTCGAGCTTCGACCACGGCAGCGCGACGAGCCAGTCGAGATAGGTCCGGATCATCGAGCGCTCGGCCGCGGCTTCCGGCATGCTCTCGAGGCGCCTCAGCTCTTTCGTCGCCTGCTCGTGCGCCTCTTCCGGCATCCCGGCCTTCTCGATCGCCTCGCGCAGCTCCTCGACCTCGGCGTTCTCCTGGTCCTCGCCGAGTTCCTTCTTGATCGTGCGCAGCTGCTCGCGCAGCAGATACTCGCGCTGGCGCTCGTCGAGCTTCTCCTGCGTCTGCTCGCCGATCTCCTTCGAAAGCCGCATGACCTCGACGCGGTGCGCGAGGTATTCGGTGACCTTCTGCAGCCGCTCCCCGATGTCGTACGTCTCGAGGATCATCTGCTTCTCGTCGGGCTTGATGTCGACGAGGCCGGCCACGAGATCGGCCAGCGCGGCGGGCGACTCGACCTGCTGCAGCGCCATCGCGAGCTCGGGCGGCGCCTGCGGCAACAGCTCGATCGCCTCGGCGGCCTTCTGCTTCAGCACGGCGGCGCGCGCCTCGACCGTCGCCTGGTCGCGCGGCTCGCGCTCCGGGATCATGTCGTAGCGCGCGGCGAGGAACGGCAGCCCGGACAGATAGTCGAGCGCGCGGAAGCGCTGCTCGCCCTGGCAGATCAGATGGTGCATCCCGTTCGGCGCCTTCAGGTAACGAACCACGCTGACGGTCGTGCCGACCGAGTACAGGTCCTCCGGTTTCGGCACGTCGATCGCGGGGTCGCGCTGCAGGATGATGCCGAGCTTGTGCCCGTCGTTGACGACCTCGCGGGCGGCATTGATCGAGATGTCGCGGCCGAGCGCGATCTGCGTGACGGCGCCGGGAAACATCACGATGTTGCGCACCGGGACGATCAGCAGCACGTCCTCGGGAATGTTCGCGCGCGGCGGCTCGGCCGGGGCCGTCTCGGCCGGCACGGCGTCGTCGCGGTCGTTCGGATCTTGGGAAGCCATCATGTGCGCTCGCTGGATTGGCAGGGAAGCATGAACTGGGGACGTTGCCGGCCCATTTCAACCCTGGCGCACCCGCCCTCGGCGGGGCCGCGAAGCGTATGTAGAACTACGGAGAGACTCCTCTGCCGTAGCTCCTAAAATGGCCACCATGCTCGAAGTCAACCCAGACACGGTCCGTTTCCTGATCGACAAGGCGCGCGAGTTCCAGGTCAAGGAAAGCGTCACGTTCCCCGAAGAGCCGCTGAGCCCTTCGGACGACGATCCCGTTCCGCAGGTGCTGGCAGATCATTCCGACGACCCGACGCTCGCGGAGTTTCGCAGCACGGTCGAGGACCTCGAGCCCGATCAGCAGGTGCAGCTCGTGGCGCTGATGTGGATCGGCCGCGGCGATTACGACGTCGAAGAGTGGGAGACGGTGCTCGAGCAGGCCGGCGACAGCTGGAACGAGCGCACGGCCGACTACCTGATCGGCACGCCGCTCGCCGGCGACTACCTCGCCGAGGGGCTGGACCTGCTCGGCTACGGCTGACTCAGCCCGGTACCCCTCCGATTTTGGCGAGCAGCTCCTGCGTTCGCCGGCGCATCAGCTCCTCGTCCCCGCGGCTCTCGACGTTCAGGCGCAGCAGCGGCTCCGTATTCGACGCGCGCAGGTTGAAGCGCCAGTCCGCGAAGTTCATGCCGATGCCGTCGACGTGCTCGACGAGCTCGGCCTTCGGCGCATATTCCGCCTCGATCCGCGCGACGGTCGCGGGCACGTCGTCGACCTTGCGGTTGATCTCGCCGCTGGCCGGGAATTTCGCCATGCGCTCCTCGACGAGCTCGGACAGCTTCGCATCGCGGCGGCACATGATCTCCGTAAGGGTCAGCCACGGAATCATGCCGCTGTCGGCGTAGGAGAAGTTCCTGAAATAGTGGTGCGCGCTCATCTCGCCGCCGTAGACGGCGTCCGCTTCGCGCATCGTGTGCTTGATGAACGCGTGCCCCGACTTGCTCTGCACGGCACGGCCTCCCGCCTGCTCGACGACGTCGAGCGTGTTCCAGGTCAGGCGAGGGTCGTGCACGATGGCTGCGCCGGGCGATTTCTCGAGGAAGGCCTGCGCGAGCAGCCCCACGATGTAGTAGCCCTCGATGAAGCGGCCCGTCTCGTCGAAGAAAAAGCAGCGGTCGAAGTCGCCGTCCCACGCGAGGCCGAGGTCGGCGCCGCTCCTGCGGATCGCGTCGATCGTGACCTCGCGGTTCTCCTCGATCATCGGGTTCGGCACGCCGTTCGGGAACGAGCCGTCCGGCTCGTGATGGATCTTGACGAACTCGAACGGCAGGTGCGGCTCGAGCAGGTCCACGATCGGTCCCGCGCCGCCGTTGCCGGCGTTGACGACGATCTTCAGCGGCTTCAGCGCGCCCGTGTCGACGTACCCCAGCAGATGGCCGATGTAGTCGGGCTTCACGTCGTCCTCGGTCACTGAGCCCTTGCGCTCGGCGCGCCGGAACTCATTCCGCTCGGCCAGCGCCTCGATGTCCTTCAGCCCGTTGTCCGCGCTGATCGGCCGCGACTCGGCCCGGACGAACTTCATGCCGTTGTAGTCGGGCGGATTGTGGCTCGCCGTGACCATGATGCCGCCGTCGAGCTTTCGGTGGAACGTCGCGAAGTAAACCATCTCCGTGCCGCCGACGCCGATGTCGATCACGTCGACGCCGGAATCGGTCAGGCCGCTGATCAGCGCGGCGGTCAGCCCCGGGCTCGACCCGCGGATGTCGCGGCCGACGGCGACGCGGCGCGGTTCGACGAAGGCCGCGTAGGCACGGCCGATCCGGTAAGCGATCTCGTCGTTCAGCTCGTCGGGAACGCGGCCGCGCGCGTCGTAGGCTTTGAAGCAGGTGATCGTTTTCATCGGCGTTCCGTTCTTCGAGTCAGCAATCGATCCAGTATAACCAGAAGGCTTCGGGCGCAACGTCCGGGGCGACCCGGGCGCGCCGTTTGCGCGTACCATTGCCGGTCGATGACGGATGCCCCCGACGATCGAAGCACGGACCCGGCCGCGGCGGCGCTGTGGCGGCCCTACTGTCAGATGAAGACGGCCGCGCCGGCGTATCGCGCCGCGCGCACCGACGGTGTGCGGATCCATCTCGAGGACGGCCGCGCGCTCGTCGACGGCACGTCGTCCTGGTGGACGGCCTGCCACGGTTACAACCACCCGCACATCCGCGCCGCGGTCGAGTCGCAGCTTCGGCGCATGCCGCACGTGATGCTCGGCGGCCTCGACCACGCGCCGGCCGCGGAGCTCGCGCGGCGGCTCGCGCGCCTCGCGCCGGGCGACCTCGACCACGTGTTCTTCTCGGAGTCCGGCTCCGTGTCGGTCGAGGTCGCAATGAAGATCGCCGTGCAGTACTGGCTGAATCGCGGCGAGCGGCGCACGCGCTTCGTCGCCTTCACGCATGCCTACCATGGCGACACGTTCGCCGCGATGTCCGTCTGCGACCCCGAGGAGGGCATGCACTCGACGTTCGCCGGCGTGCTCGAGCCGCAGCGCGTCGTGCCGCTGCCGGGCACGGCCGGCGAGCTCCGCGATTTCGACCGTTTCCTCGCGCGGCACCGCGCCGGCGTCGCCGCGATCGTGCTCGAGCCGCTCGTGCAGGCGGCCGGCGGCATGAAGTTCCACGACGCGGGCACGCTGGCCGCGATCGCCCGCATCGCCGAGCGGCACGGCGTGCTGCTGATCCTCGACGAGATCGCGGTCGGTTTCGGCCGCGCCGGCACGCTGTTCGCGTGCGAGCAGGCCGGCGTCGTGCCGGACGTCATGACGCTGTCGAAGGCGCTGACCGGCGGCACGCTGCCGCTCGCGGCGACGCTCGCGCGCCGGCACGTGTTCGACGCGTTCTGGTCGGACGACCCGTCGCACGCGCTGATGCACGGCCCGAC